>JBCBKF010000216.1:0-4249 GCA_038522255.1 Pseudomonadota bacterium | reverse complement strand
ATGCAAGGGACTTGGAAATGACAACCGGCCTCCGGCGCGCTTTATTGGCATTTTTTCTGGGGTTTTGGGCGCTCACCAGTCCTGCTTTGGCAGCATGGCACAAGGCCGAAAGCGAGCGGTTCGTCATTTATTCCGATTCGCGGCCCGAAGATTTGCGCAAATGGGCAGAAATGCTTGAGCGCTATCACGCCGCAATTGAGCTCGAGACGCGGTTCCGTTTGCCTGCGCCCAGCCCTTCGAACCGCCTGACAATCTACATGGTGGGTAGCATGGATGATTTGCGTCAGGTTTATGGCAACAGGCGGTCTGCGGTCGGTGGCTTTTACATCCCGCGCGCCAACGGATCAGTGACATTCGTCCCGAATGTTTCGAAACGCAATCGCGACCGCACAGCTGGTCTTGGCACCCGCAGGCGCAAGGGGGTTAGCAACGCGTCATTGCCCCGCGAAATGCGGATCGTGTTGCACGAATACGCGCACCACTTTCTTATCTCTTCCTCGCGCGCAGCGATGCCGCGCTGGCTTAGCGAAGGATCCGCTGAGTATTTCTCTTCGGCCCGGTTCAACTCAGATGGGTCGGTTGATATCGGCTTGCCCAACAATGCGCGCGCTTGGGAAATCTCCCAGGCCGCGCCCGTTTCAGTGCGCGAACTGCTTGACTACCAACTCTACCGCAAAAACGTCGGAAGTCGCTACGATGCGTTCTATGGGCGATCCTGGTTGCTCTATCACTATCTGCGCTTCAACCCCGCGCGCAAAGGCCAGCTGCAACAGTACTGGGGAGCGGTTGCAACAGGTACGGACTCGCTCGAAGCGGGGGAGGCCATTTTCGGCGATCTCGATCAACTTGAGAAAGAACTGAGAAAATACGGACGCGAACGCAGCATGGCGGGGATGCGCATGCCCAGCGAAGCAATCGCTGTCGGATCGATCTCAACGAGCAAGCTGAGTGACAGCCATAGCGCGATGATGGATGTGATCATCAACAGCAAACGCGGCGTCAGCCGCAAGGCTGCTCTGGAGCTGTTGCCAACTGCACAAAAAATCGTCTCGCGCTACCCCGAAGACGCAGAGGCCTTCGCAGCCTTGGCGGAAGCGGAATATGACGCAGGCAACGATGACGCCGCTATCGCCGCGGCAGACCGCGCGATCGCTCTTAACCCGGAGACCAAGAACGCATACGTACAAAAGGGCTATGCGCTGTTCCGAAAGGCCAGAAACATCGAAGACCCTGCTGAACGGGACAAGGCCTATGTGGCCGCGATGAAACCGTTTGAAGCGCTCAACGCGTTGGAGGCCGACCACACCCAGCCCCTGATATACTATTACCGTAGCTTTATCGAACGCGGGGCGAAACTGCCGGACGATGCGAAATTCGCACTTGAACGTGCAACGCAGCTTGCTCCTTTTGACCAGGAGCTCGCTATGGAAACCGCCAGCATGCTTGCTCTCGGTGGCGAAAGTAACATCTCGCGAATTCTGCTCAACCCCGTTGCGTCGGACCCGCACGGCGGGCGTGAGGCGAAGATCGCGCAAGCAATGCTAAACTATCTGGACCGGGTACCGGATGCCAAGACCGTAGACCTAAGCCAGATTGCCCGTGCCTATGACGAAGCGCGAGAGAAAGCGCGCGCCGAGGCGGAGGATGACGACAGTTCCGGCGATGCAGATGATGGAAGCGAAGGTTAGGGTTGGCGGCTAAGGTTAAGGCTAAGGCGCCCAAAGTTCACTAGCGCATGAGGCCGGTGACAATCGAGCCCAGAATGCCGCCCAGCTGACCGCTGCTGCTGGGACCAGCGCTCGCAGGAGCCGCGCCGGTCGCCTGTTTCGCCATATAGCCTGCCACCGCCATCGTCAGGATGGGCAGCATCTTTTTCAGCATCCCTTCGTCGAGACCAGTTACCTCCGCGACCGATCCGGCGACAGAGCGGCTGACATCCTTGCTGCCAAAGATGTTGCCCAAGATGTCGTTGCCCGGCTGCGCAGGGGTTGGGTCCGTGCCCAGCACCTGATCCAGCAGCGCACCGCCAAGCATCCCGCCAAGCCCTCCCAACGCTGCGCTTTGGCCCCCGCCACTGCTACCGCCGAGGATCGCGCCTGCCAGATTGCCAAGCCCGCCCATCGGATCAGGCGTCGTCGTCCCGCCGGTTGCGCTGCGGCCCATACCCGCGACAATGGCAGGCAATAGCGCGCCAGCCGCCGATTGCGCCGTCCCTTCATCAACGCCGAGCTCGCGCGCCATCGATGTGATTGCGCCCGTACTCTGCAGCATCTGGACCAGGCTCATAGGTCCCTCCCCCTCGTGATCGGGCTAATTTATTTCTTGCCGAAAAAGCCCGAAGCCATGTCGGCGATGTCATCAAGCGGCGAACCATCGCCATCCTGATCGAGCATGCCCATCACACCTGCGAGCCCGCCTTCGTGTCCCTGCAAACCTTCTGCAATGGAACCGAGGGCGCTTTCGCCGCCAAGTTGCGAGACGATCCCGCTGAGCGCGCCCATATCCAGCCCGGTCTTCTGCGCGGCAAGCTCTACCGTATCGCCTTCTTGGACGTGCGACTGGCTGAGCGCTGCGACAGCCTTTTCTGCCACCGCCGGGTCGAGGCCCACCTGTTGGGCCAGGCTGGAAATCGTGTCGGGCGAACCGGAAACCTGCTTCATGATCCCGTCGAGAATACTCATGATCTATCCCTCCCTACTAATTGAACACCGCGCGAATCTGTCTTGGGCAGTGTGAGGGTGAGGGCGCGAAAAGAAAAGGCCTCATCCCAGCGTATGCGGGGTGAGGCAGTAAATTCTCGTCGGTTGGGTTGCGGCGCGTACACTTCGCCGCCGCCATGCGGTGCAGTGGGGGTCAGCCGAAGCCGGGAATGATCCCTTCAAGAAAGCTGCCGCGCCCCAATTCACCAAGGCCAACCGACAGAGTATCGGCAAGAGCGCTCAGCGTCGCTTCGCCGCCCAGCTTTGCGACGATGGTGGCTAGCACGCTTGTATCCAGTCCTGTCCGGCTTGCGGCCAGTGAAATCGTGTCTCCGGTGGCGACATGCGTGCGGGTCAATACCATCACCGCCTTCTCTGCCATTGCGGGATCAACGCCGGCGCTCTGCGCAAGGCTCACGATGGTATCGGGTGCGCCTGGAATAGACGCAAGCGCGCCGTCAAGAATGCTCATAATAAAATGCCTGTGCTAGTTGCGGAGAGCAACGACTGGTGGGCCGCTGGTTCGTACGACATTTACGGTCAAGGACCGGAATTGGATCCAAGTCCTTGCAAAAAAGGCGATATGCCGGAACCCTGTGCAAGGGTCCTGCCACCGCCCGCGGGCGATGGGCTGCAGAGCAGTCAGAGTTAGACGCTCTTAACGAAGCGTCAGACGAAGATCAGGCCGCGACGGGAGCCGCTTTGCGCACGCCTTCGTCAACATGCGCTTCAAACTCGGCAAAATTGGCGATGAAGAGCTGGACGAGCTTGCTGGCCGTTGCGTCATAGTCGGCCTTGTCCGCCCAGGTATCACGGGGGCTGAGGATCGCCTCGTCGATCCCCTTGTCACTCAGAACCGGCACTGAAACCGGTACGTCGAAGCCAAAATTGTCATCGCGGCGGAATTCCACTGCGTCCAGGTTGCCATCAAGCGCCGCGTTCAAAAGCGCGCGCGTTGCCTTGATCGGCATACGATTGCCAACGCCATATTTGCCGCCGGTCCAACCGGTGTTGAGTAGCCAGCACTGGACGCCCCCTTTGGCGATGCGTTCCTTCAACAGGTTGCCGTAAACGCTGGGGTGGCGCGGCATGAATGGCGCGCCAAAGCAGGTGCTGAACGTCGCCTCTGGCTCGGTCACGCCGACTTCCGTGCCGGCAATCTTCGCGGTGTAGCCCGACAGGAAGTGATACATCGCCTGTTCTGGCGTCAAGCGCGCAATCGGAGGCAGCACGCCAAACGCATCAGCGGTCAGCATCACCACATTGGTGGGCACCGGGCCGAGGTTCTTCTCGCTGGTGTTGGGGATGAAGTGGATCGGATACGCCCCGCGCGTGTTCTCCGCGAGCGAGTTGTCGTCGAAATCAAGCTCTCGCGTCAGAGAGTCCATGACGACGTTTTCCAGCACCGTGCCAAAGCGTTTGGTGGTCGCGTAGATTTCGGGTTCGGCCTCCTCGGACAGGCGGATCATCTTGGCATAGCAGCCGCCTTCGAAGTTGAACAAACCATTTTCAGACCAGCCACGCTGATCGGAGACGATGAGCATGGCTGG
>JBCBKF010000215.1:0-4265 GCA_038522255.1 Pseudomonadota bacterium | reverse complement strand
TGCTCTTGAGGGCAATGCCGAGGGCTTGGGCTCTCGGCCTGCATGGCTTGTCAAAGTGTCGTCGATGGCGAAAGATGATCGTACGGCGGTGTTCTACGGATATGGCGACAACTTCCGAGCTTGTACCGAGTTTGCTGAAGAGATGAACGAAAGTGGGCGGCAAGTTCGGTATGCTTGTGCCATGATGATCGACTAAGCTGCGCTTTCGAAATATTTTGATGCAGCAAACCGCCTACGCCAAGATCAACCTCGCTCTCCACGTCCGTGAGCGGCGCAGCGATGGCTATCATGCACTCGAAACACTGTTCGCATTTGTCGATGCCGGTGACACGCTGAGCGCGCACGTTGCGGATCAGGACAGCATTGAGACCCTCGGCGAGTTCGCCACAGGGATCGACAATCCCTTCGATAATCTTGTGGCCAAGGCGCTCGCCATTCTGCCTCGATCACAGGGTTTGGCGGTGACGTTGGAGAAGAACCTGCCCGTCGCTGCTGGCCTTGGCGGTGGGTCGGCAGACGCAGGCGCAGTGTTTCGGATGGTCGAAAGCCTCCACGGCCTACCAGAAGACTGGCAGTCCCGCGCTGCTAAGCTTGGTGCCGACGTCCCCTCCTGTGTGCGCAGCGAAATGGCCGTTGGCCTTGGCACCGGCACCGAATTGACCGAGATCGACAACGATCTCGCGGGAACACCCGTTCTGCTGGTGAACCCCAGCGTGCCGCTGGCTACCGGTCCCGTCTTCAAAGCCTGGGACCAACAGGACCGTGGCCCGCTTCCCTCCGGCCCGGCCCGCGCCATCGCACTGGAGGGCCGCAACGATCTCGAAACGCCTGCCCGCTCGCTGTGTCCCGCAGTCGGCGATGTACTCGAGGCTCTCGGGCAGACCGACGCCTGGCTTACGCGCATGTCGGGCTCGGGCGCGACCTGCTTTGCGCTGTTCGAAACCGAAGCGCAGCGCGATGCGGCACAGGCCGCGATTTCTCGAAAACACCCGCAATGGTGGATGCTGGGGGGTAAATTGCGCTAGGAAGCGCAAATGATTGATGCCATTCCCTATAAGCAACTGGGCGAATATGATCTCGCCAATCCACAAGCCGCCAAAATTGTATGCGTTGCCGATCACGCGTCAAACCATGTTCCCGACGACATTCCGCTCGGCATCGCGCCCGCTCTGCTCGATCAGCATATCGCACTCGACATAGGCGTGGAGGGCATTGCGCAGCGGCTTGCGCGGAGCCACGGCGTGCCGGCCCACATCGCGACGGTCAGCCGCCTCGTGGTCGATCTTCACCGCGAGGAAGAGCACCCAAAATTGGTGCCCACGACAAGCGACGGGCATCTGATCCCCGGCAATATCGGCGCTGATATCGACATGCGGGTGAACCGGTTCCACCGTCCCTATCACACGGCTCTGGCAAGCTGGCTCGACGAGCTGTCGCCCGAACTCATCCTTTCGATCCATTCCTTTACGCCCAGGCTTGAAACAGGCGGCGAAGATCGCCCTTGGGAGGTCGCATTGCTTTACAACGAGGATGATCGCGCCGCGCGCCATGCGATGCGCTTTTTTCATGAACTCGGCCTTAGCGTGGGCGATAACGAACCTTATTCTGGCCGCGAATTGAACGCGACGATGAACCGCCATGCCGAGGCGCATGGGCGGCCCTATTGCGCGATCGAGATCCGCCAGGACCTCGTCTCCACCCGCGCGAAGCAGGCCCGCTGGGCGGCGATGATCGCCGATGTAGCCGGAAGGGTTGCGCTCGCGTTGGAGTGAGGGCAGGGGGGCGAGACCATCTTGCACGGGTAATTTTATGTCTTCTCGCTTTGACAAAACGAAACTTCCCTCGCGTCATGTCTCGGTCGGGCCGGAGCGCGCGCCGCACCGCTCCTATTATTACGCGATGGGGATGACAGAAGAAGAAATCGCGCGTCCCTTTGTAGCGGTCGCCAGCGCGGGCAACGATTCTGCCCCCTGCAACACCACACTGAACGCTCAGGCTGATATCTGCCGCGAAGGCGTCGTCGAAGGTGGTGGTACGCCGCGCCGCTTTAACACGATCACTGTCACCGATGGGATCGCGATGGGCCATCAGGGGATGAAAAGCTCGCTGGTAAGCCGCGAAGTGATCGCGGATTCGATCGAGGTTTCTGTGCGAGGTCACTGTTATGACGCGCTTGTTGGCTTTGCGGGGTGTGACAAGAGCCTCCCGGGAATGATGATGGCGATGCTGCGGCTCAACGTGCCCAGCATTTTTGTCTATGGCGGATCCATCCTGCCCGGCACGCATCGCGGCGAGGATGTGACTGTGGTCGATGTGTTTGAGGCGGTAGGACAGCACGCGGCGGGCAATTGCCCTCTGAAAGACCTGATCGCGCTGGAAAAGGTCGCATGTCCGGGCCATGGTGCCTGCGGTGGGCAGTTTACGGCCAACACGATGGCCTGCGTGGGCGAGGCTATCGGGCTGTCTCTGCCCAACAGCAATATGGCGCCTGCGCCTTACCGGTCGCGCGATGACATCGCGGTCGCAGCCGGGCGGCAGGTCATGACCTTGCTTGAAACCAATCTGCGGCCCCGTGAGATTTGTACGCGCGCGGCATTTGAAAACGCGGCGCGGGTGGTGGCGGCAACGGGCGGGTCTACCAACGCCGCGCTTCACCTGCCTGCCATGGCGAGCGAGGCGGGGATCGACTTCGACCTTTTCGACGTGGCTGAGATATTCAAATCCACGCCCTATATCGCGGACCTGAAGCCGGGCGGCAGATATGTAGCCAAGGACATGCATGAGGCGGGAGGCGTTTACATGGGCATGAAGACGCTGCTTGACGGTGGCTTTCTCGATCCAGATCCCATCACCGTCACTGGCAAGACCCTCGGCGAGAATATCGAAGAGATCACCTGGAATCCCGACCAGACGGTGTTTTACGATGTGAAGACGCCGATCACTCCTACAGGCGGGGTGGTAGGGCTCAAGGGCAGCCTCGCACCCGATGGAGCTATCGTGAAGGTCGCTGGCATGGAGCGATTGCAATTTACCGGTACTGCGCGAGTGTTTGACCGTGAGGAAGATGCTTTTTCCGCAGTCGAGGAGCGCGATATCGCCGAAGGCAGCGTCATCATCATCCGCTACGAAGGGCCCAAAGGTGGCCCCGGCATGCGCGAAATGCTTTCCACCACCGCCGCGCTTTATGGCCAGGGGATGGGCGAGAAGGTTGCGCTGATAACCGACGGCCGGTTCTCAGGTGCGACGCGCGGGTTTTGCATCGGCCATGTCGGCCCGGAAGCGGCCGATGGCGGACCCATTGCGCTGGTCGAAGACGGCGATACGATAAGCATCGACGCCAAAGCGGGAACCATCGATCTCGAAGTGGATGAGGCGATCCTCGAAGAGCGCCGCAAGGCCTGGAAGCCGCGGACCAATGACTACCAGTCCGGCAGTTTATGGCGGTACGCTCAGACCGTTGGTCCTGCGCGCGGGGGTGCGCTCACCCATCCGGGGGCAAAGGCCGAAACGCATGTTTATGCGGATATCTAGATTTCACGCCGGGACAATTGTGTGTCTGGCCGCCTGCGCTCCGCAAAGTGGCGCGCCGGAAGGGGAAGCGGTGGATTGCGCTCTGGGGCCGGGCGCCGCTTTCACTCGCGACTGCACGCTTGAGGCTGCCACCGCACCTGAGGAAGCGGTTTTCGTCATCCATCACCCTGATGGCGTCTTTCGCCGATTTATCCTCAGCCGAGCCACCGGCGAGTTTGTCATGGCGGATGGCGCGGAGGCGCTCGACGCTTTCACCGATCAGGACGGAACGGTCGAACTGACCGTATCGAAAGACCGTTATCGCATTCCTCCCGAAGTGCTGCGGCCTGATCGCTGATGAGCGATGTCCAAATCCTCTCGGCTCAGCAGATGCGCGCCGCCGAGCAGCGCATCTTTGACGCAGGCACTTCAATCAGCTCCCTGATGGAGATCGCTGCCGGTGGTGCAGCGCAATGGGTGCGGCGGCTCGCCGGCGGGCGCACGGTTACGGTGCTGTGTGGTCCGGGAAACAATGGCGGGGATGGCTATGTAATTGCGCGAAGGATGAAGGAATGGGGCAGCGCGGTACAGGTTGTGGCACCGCTCAAACCAAAGTCCGAGGCCGCAGCCAAGGCGCGCGAGGCGTGGGGCGGAGCGGTGCTGACTTCCGGGGGGCCGACGGCGGGCGGCGTGCTGGTTGATTGCCTGTTTGGCTCGGGCCTTGCGCGCCCGCTTGAGCCTGAACATGCGCTGCT
>JBCBKF010000214.1:0-4314 GCA_038522255.1 Pseudomonadota bacterium | reverse complement strand
AATTTCAGGGAGCAGCACCAGCACCTGACGCCCCAGTCTTATGGCCTGCGCAATGGGTTCGAAATAGGTCTCGGTCTTGCCCGATCCTGTCACCCCGTCGAGCAGGAAGGGCGCGTATTCGCCCGCTTCGACTGCTGAGACCAGGGCCCTGGCAACGCGCGATTGGTCATCGGAAAGAGCCGGCTGATCGTGGTCAGGATTGGCACGCGGATAGGGGCGGTCAATGGCCACGGTGACGGGCTCAACGACTCCCTGATTGACAAGCCCGCGCAGCACCCCTTCGGAGACGCCTGCAATGCTGGCCAGTTCGCGGATGGTGCCCTGTTCGTTCTTAAGCGCTTGGATCGCGGCGGCGCGCTGGGCAGTCATGCGCTCAGGCGTTCCACCTGACAGGCGGTATTCGGTGGTCGTGCTCGGCCCGCCCAGCGCACCACCGCTGGAGAGCACCATGCGCCCAACGCTTGCGAGCGCAGCGCAATAGTAGTCAGCGGTCCATTCGATCAGACGGCGCAGGGGCCCGGCGAGCGGGGGGACGGGCACCACTTCCAGGATAGGACGCAACTTGGCTGCGGGCACTTCAGCTCCGGGCAGGCGGCCTTCGTCCCACACGATGCCGGTGACCTTGCGCGGGCCAAGCGGGGCGATCACGACGCTGCCCGCCTCAACCGCCATCTCGTCTGGTACAGTGTAGTCGAGCGGGCCCAGGGCTGCGTTCAGGACAAGAAGGCGGACGCGGTGTTTCACTGCGGCCCATATGAGCGCGAGGGCAGGCGGCAATCAAGCGCAGCGGGGGTCGCAATCGACCGCCATGGGGCCGCTTTCAAAATCGCGAGGTGAGGTGAAGCTGGGGAACGTGGTTCAGCTGGTCCTCGCGCCCCGGTTGCGGCGTGTGGATGGCAAGATAGCCAACGCCCAGTGTCACCGCCCCGCTTACATCCGCACTTGCGATCAGGCGCGCGCGCCATTGGTCACGCGCGCCCTCGCTGGTCCGCTCGCGGGTCTGCGCAAGGCCCAGATACTCGCCGTCAATGCTCATCTTGATGCCGTTGCTGATGGGCAGCGCATAACGGACCAGTTGGCGCAAGCGGATCTCGACCCGCTCGGCGCCGTCGAAAAAGCGCTGTTCGACCCGGGTGCGCGCCGAGAAGCGCCCGAATTTGAGGTCGACTTCCTGGTGGGGGCGAATTTCAGTGTCGCCCCCTTCGGTTTCGAACAGCCCGCCGCCGCCGCCGATGCGGACTCCCTCGGCAATTGGATGCAGCAGGTTGGCGCGCAGGGTCTGTTGCTCATCGCCGCGTGCGTGCTCTCTCCAGCGCGCGGTTGCATCAAGGGAAAGGGTGCCTCGATCGCCCAGCGGCGCGCTGGCCACGGCGTAGACCCAGAGCTGCGTGTCCTCTTCCTGAGCCGATACAGCTACAGGTGAAACCATCGCCAACGCCGCCAGTGACCAGTAAATACCATCGCGCACTGAAAAACGATTCCTCATGCGAGGTGTTTATGGCGGTAACCGCGCCAGATGACCAGCGCGTCAGAAATTCACGAAAAGGTTGACGTTGGCGATGTGATCCGAACGGGGCGAAAACAATTGCGCTAAGGATGATCGCGAGAACACGGTGCATGATCAACAATCCTGTAACAGCCAACGTTCGAAAGGAGCCTTTAAAGAGCGATGCGTGTTCACAGCTAAGCTGGCCTCCTAGTCGGCGCTATGCCATCGCTCGCATCAACCGAATCAAAACCAAGGGCCGAGGGATAGCGCGCGCATGAAATTCTTTGTCGACACCGCCGAAATTGACGACATCAAGGACCTGGCTGCGACCGGCCTTCTGGATGGCGTGACCACCAACCCTTCGCTGATCCACAAGTCGGGCCGCGACTTCATGGAGGTGACCAAGGAAATCTGCGGCATCGTCGATGGCCCGGTCAGCGCCGAAGTGGTCGCATTGGATCACGAAACGATGATGAAAGAGGCCGAAGTGCTGCGCCGCATTGCTGACAATGTCTGCATCAAGGTGCCGCTCACCGTCGACGGGCTAAAGACCTGCCGCGCCCTCACCAGTGAGGGCACGATGGTCAACGTGACCCTGTGTTTTTCGGCCAACCAGGCGCTGCTCGCGGCCAAGGCGGGGGCGACCTTCATATCGCCATTTGTGGGCCGCCACGATGATAACGGCACTGACGGAATGGACCTCATCCGTGATATCCGTCTGATCTATGACAACTATCTTTACGACACCGAAATCCTGGTCGCTAGCATCCGCCATACCACCCACGTGCTGGAAAGCGCGCGGATCGGAGCCGATGTCATCACAGCCCCGCCCAAGGTGATCCACGGCCTATTCAAGCATGTGCTCACCGAAAAGGGGATTGAGGCGTTTCTTGCGGATTGGGAAAAGACCGGGCAGAGCATCCTTTGATCCCTCTCAACACGCTTTTTCCCAATGGCTGAAGAATCCCCACTTGATCAATTGAAGCAGGCGCTGGCCGGCGCTGCCCGCGCCATCGCGCAAGACCCCGAGGTTGAGGTTGCGTGGAGCGCCGATGTGCCGGGCCAGGCTGGTAGTCGCTTTCGCGTGCCGCTGCCCGGCCGCGATCTGCCGCCTGAACAGGTAATCGAAGCGCGCGGATTTGCCGATAGCTTCGCGCTCAAGCTCCGCCATCACGATGCGGGCCTGCACGCAGGTTCTGCCCCGCCCGAGCCGGTGGCGCGCGCATGCTATGATGCGATCGAACAGGTCCGCTACGAAGCGATCGGCGCCAACCGGTTTGATGGGATCAAGGACAATCTGGGCGCGGCGACTGAAATGCGCACCTCCGGCGATTCGATCGTGCGCGCCTACAACGCCGCCGAAGTGCCCCTGCAAACCGCGCTTGCGCTGATGGTGCGCGAAGCGCTGACGGGCGAGGCGGTGCCTGAAAAGGCGGAGCGCGGCGTGTCGCTGGTGCGCGCTGATATCGAAGAGAAGGTGGGCGGCGATTTTTCGGCTTTGCTGGATAGCCTCGATGATCAGGAAGTGTTTCAGAAGCTATCGCTTGATCTGCTGCGTGACCTTGATCTCACCCGCCCGACCGAGCAGCCTGAAGAAACCGATCAGGACGACAGCGACGAGGATGACGGGCAGGACGAAGATCAGCCCGGCGACGAACAACAGGACGGAGAGACCGACCCGCAAAGCGCCGAGGCCGCAGGCGAAATGGCCGAAGGCGAGGGCGAGGGCGATTCCGAGAGCGATCTTACATCCGAAGAAGACATGCAGGATGGCGAGCCGAGCGAGGAGGGCGATGCCTCAAACGCTCCGGTACGCCCCAACCGTCCGCCGCCCGATATTCCCGAAGGGCTCGACTACACCGCCTTTACCGAGAAATTCGACGAGGAAGTCGCCGCGCCCGAATTGTGCGATGCCGAGGAACTCGACCGCTTGCGCGCCTATCTCGACAGCCAGCTGACGGGATTACAGGGCGTGGTGACGCGGCTTGCCAACCGCTTGCAACGCCGCCTGATGGCGCAGCAGAACCGCTCATGGGATTTCGATCAGGAAGAGGGCGTGCTGGATGCAGCCCGCCTGTCGCGCGTCATAGTCTCTCCGGGCACCGCGCTGTCCTACAAGGTGGAGCGCGATATTGAGTTCAAGGATACGATCGTCACGCTGCTGATCGACAATTCGGGCTCGATGCGCGGACGCCCGATTTCCATCGCCGCAATCAGCGCGGACATTCTGGCGCGAACTCTGGAGCGGTGCGGGGTGAAGACCGAGATCCTGGGCTTTACCACCCGCGCGTGGAAGGGCGGGCAGGCGCGTGAGGCGTGGCTGGCCGATGGCAAGCCGCAAGGGCCGGGCCGTCTCAACGATCTGCGCCACATCATCTACAAGCAGGCTGACGAGCCTTGGCGCCGCGCGCGCCGCAATCTTGGCCTGATGATGCGCGAGGGGCTGCTGAAGGAAAACATCGACGGCGAAGCGCTGCTGTGGGCGCATTCTCGCCTGATCTACCGCCCCGAAGAACGCCGCATCCTGATGGTGATCTCTGACGGCGCACCGGTGGATGACAGCACTTTGAGCGTGAACAGCGCGGGGTACTTGGAAGCGCACCTTCGCGGCGTGATCGAATGGATCGAACGCGCAAGCCCCGTCCAACTCGTCGCCATCGGTATCGGCCACGATGTGACGCGGTATTATAGGCGCGCGGTGACGATCATGGATGTCGAACAACTCGGCGGCACGATCATGGAGCAGCTCGCGGAGTTGTTCGAGGATGAGAAGGGGCCGAGGGGGCGGCGGTGAGCGAAGAGGCGCTCTACAGACCCGCATCTGA
>JBCBKF010000213.1:0-4325 GCA_038522255.1 Pseudomonadota bacterium | reverse complement strand
GTCATGGCGCGGCGCCATGACGCCAATGACAATAACGAAACCGACATAACCGCCGATGGCGGAGCGATGTCGAACAACCCCTCAATCAACATCTTCAACCTCGGGCGCCCGGGTATTGACAAGACACGCTTCTCGATCGGCGATGAGGTGAAGCGGATGTCGATAACGATGCTGTATTTCGGCTGAGCCTCAGCTTGCGCGGTGGTGCCCGCCCTGATGACGGTGCCGGTGGCGCCACAGCGCCCACAAAACGCCCGGCGCGGCCAGGATGGGGTACCGCTCGCGAAACGGCGTAATGGGCACGGGCATCCCGGTGTGGCGCTCGATCTTCCAGGCCGCGTAGCGCGCTGCCCCTTCAAAGGTAATGCTGGCCTTTATCAGGCGGACAAGATTGATCGGTTTACCCAGACGCCTGCGGCGTGCCCACCAGCGCCGGATGCGGGCACGTTGATCATCGGAAAGGCGCGGGGCGAGTGTATCGCCTGACGCTTCATACTCTATGCCAGCGGCGGCAAATGCGCGGGGCAACAGCCCGTCAAAATGCGCCGTATTCACGCTCAGGATATCGTCCTCGCGCCCGGGCTTCTCAACGCGAAACTCCGCCTTGTACGTCGCCTGAAAAAGAGCCCGCCAATAATCCTGCGCGCTGCCTCTTGCCGGACCCAGCGCCGCCGCCAATTGCGCAGCGGTAAGGGAGGCTTGCTCCAGCGCCGCCGCCATCTGCTCGCGCGCGGCCGCGTCGCGCGCCCAAGCAAGCGCGGATGGCTGCACGAAGCGCGCCCAGATGGTGGTGTCCAAGAGCTCTCCCGCCGCCGCCCTGGCAAAGGTCGCCATGCGCAAGGTGGCAACCTTGGCGCGCAATCGGCCCGCGCACGCCTCGCGTTCGTGATAGCTGACACGCGGCCAGATCGCCGGTTCCTCGCGCGCATCCCCGGGCAACAGGACATAGAAGTCGAGCACTCCGTCAAGCGATCCAGTGCGCAGATTTGACCCATAGAACAACACCGCAAGCGCGCCCGCCTCATGCGCCAGCGCTACGGCAAATGCGCGCACCTCGGCGTGCATAGGCGCTGCCATCTGCGCTTCGAGACGGTCATGCAGACCGCTTGCCGCTGTGTCAGTCATCGAGTCGGCGTGCTGGGCGTGACAAACGAAAGCGCGGGGCCTTGCGCGATGCGATAATGCCCGGCAGGAAATGCCTCGCCATCAAAGATCAAGGGTTCGTCAATCACCACCGTGAACTCCGACAGGCTGAGCTGATGGATACCGCGTTCACGCACGCCTGCCTGCACTTTTCCAAGTGCCACGAGCGGCAATAGCGCGGTTGTCCGGCGGTCTACCTGATCGACTGCGACCATCCGGAGCCCGGTGCGAAGACGGCCAAACGGGCGCAATTTTGCCGGAAGGCGCTCAAGCGTTGTCGCGATCAGAAGCTGCCGAAAAGCCGGATCGCCTGCGCCGCTATGCGCCATCGCGCTGCGGCCCTTACCCAGCGCAATCGCCATCCGCGCTCCGCGCCGCCAGGGGTTCTTGCGCGATGCGAACAGCGCCTGCGCAGTCCCCCACAAAGCGGTTACCGCGACGACCGCGCTGTTGAACGCGCCCAGCCGGTGCGCATTCTGGCCGGCCTTGGTCGCATGCGTGAAGGCTCCTGCGCCCAGGAGGAACCCCAGCACGTCGCTGGAGGTGCTTTGATCAAGATCGCACATCGCAACCGGCCGGCGCACGACCCGTCCGCCCGCTTCAAAGGCAGCGATGGCATCTTGCAGCGACCAGTCGATCGGGACGCCCAGATCAACCGTCAGCGCGTTGGTCTTGCCTTTGGGAAGCACTGCGATGGCGGGCCAATCGTCTGCGAAGATGCCATGGCCGCACGTCAGCACATCGCGAACGGTCCCATCGCCGCCATTGATCACCAGCAGATCAATTCCGTCGCGAGCAAATTGGGCGAGCGCTTTGGGCAGAGCGTCACGCTTTTCCGGCGTTGCAATGTGCACTTGCGGGCATACTCCGCAATCAAAGTCAGCGCCTTGATTGCCATGGCTGCGCGGATTGTAGATGACGCCCACGCGCGGCGCCTGTCCCGGACGGCGCGAGCGCGGCGCAGAAAGGGCGGCGGAAGCGCTTTGCCTGACCGTGCGAGGCTGGGCCTCAGGGCTTGCAACAAATTCATAGATCGAGGTCGCCATACGGTCCTATTAACGTCAAAAATCCTTAATGTCTCTGCAATTTTGCCTTTGTTTTGTCGCACTCATGCAGGATCCGGTCCGGGTAAATTGGGCTAAGTGATGGATTTGCAAAGGGCCTCCTCGACGCGCCAGTGGCAGGGCGGTGTTCGTGTCCGACGAGATGTGAAATCTGAGTGACTGAAGGATGGCACTCGGGTAACAAAATGTAACGGGCCGGAAGGATCGGCATATCCTTACCTCGCCCGTTCCAAGGCGACGCAAATATGGTTACAAAGATACGAACCAACCTGTCTTTAATTCGCAAGGTTCCTCGCTCACACGTCAGCTTGGGTTGACAATTTCATAGCAGCCAGACGCGGGGTATTTTGAGCAGGGGAAACCCGACCATCGAAGACGTGGCCAAGGCGGCCAGTGTCTCACGGCAGACGGTGTCGCGAGTCATCAATCGCCGCAGCAACGTCAGGGAAGCGGTGCGCGCGCGGGTCGAAGCGGCGATCGCGGAACTCGGATACGTGCCCAGTCTTGCCGCAAGGCGCATGGGCGGGGCGCGCAGTTTTCTTCTTCTCGCGGTGATTGAACGCGGTGCGGGCGCAGCGGGCGCCGGCGCGCGAAGCGGCCGGTTACCGCTTGACGCAATGCTGCTGACCGGGCTGGAGACCTGTTCGGCGGCAGGCTATCACCTTCTGTTCGAACAGCTTGAGACCGATCCGGGCGAGGGCCTCGCGCAATTGAACCGCGCATTGACCTCACTCAGCCCTGATGGCGTCGTCTTGACGCCCCCTCTGGAAGAGCGCGATGATCTGCGCGCCGCAGTGGAAAGCCGCAGGATCGCGCTGGAGTGCCTGGGCGAGCGGCTCGAGTTTGGCCGCCCAGCGCCGGGGATCGATGATGGCGCCCTGGGCGAGGGCGCAACGCGGCACCTGCTAAAGCTCGGCCATCGGCAGATCGGATTTGTCACAGGGTCTGCTGATCCGCGTCGCTCTGAGCGACGTCTGGCTGGGTATCGCAGGGCCATGGCGCAATCGGGAAGCCGCGCACATCGCCATTTCACTGCTGATGGTCGGCTTGGCTTTGCCGAGGCGGTCGCGCTTGCAAAAAGCTGGCTGTTGCCCACGATCCGCCCCACCGCCGTCATTGCGGAGACCGAGGAGGTGGCGCTTGCCATTCTCGATGTGGCACGCGAATTGAAAATCATGATCCCGCGCGATTTGTCGCTCCTGTCGCTGGAGGAGCGCGCAAGCCTGTCACGCGCCAACCCGCCGATTTCGGCGATGTTCCAGCCCTATGAGCGCCTGTTCAGGAATTGCTGCGAAAAACTGATCGCGCGCGCTGAAGACAGCACCGCGCCAGCAAAGAGCGAAACCGCAAAACAGGGTGCGGAAGAAGGTGCAGCCTTCGAACTGATCGAACGCAAAAGCCTCACCAAGGCGCCGCGCGCTGTGTGACGTCCCACAAAAGCTGGCGCACCCGAGAGGATTCGAACCTCTGGCCTCTGCCTTCGGAGGGCAGCGCTCTATCCAGCTGAGCTACGGGTGCGCGGCGCTGTCTTGCGATGCACGCCGCTGCGCTTAGCAAGCGAATGGCCGGGCGCAAACCTTTTATCGTATCGCGAACCAGCTATCGGGCTGCAATCAGGGCGTGGGTTAACCCCACGGTAAGGAGGGCGCGATAGGTCTTCACAAATGTCAGCGCTTTCCCCTCAGCAGGCCCGCGCCATGCGCGAAACGGTTGTCCGCGCAGCCGGGGAGACAACCAATCCGCCGCTTTCCACCCTCGCGCAAAAATGGACCGATCTGCACGAACAGGCTGCGCGGTTGGCGCAACTCGCAGATCTCTCGCCCGAGCCCTATGTCGGCGCTCTTGCGGCTTTCCCGGCGCAGCTTGGAGAAGCGAGCGAATGGCAGCGCGAACTCGCATTTCAGGGCATGGACGACATCGACGCGATGATGCGCCCGGGTCTGACTGCGCTGGCAACGCTGACCCATCGCGGAGTATCGGCGAAAGCACCGGCGCTGGCGCTGTGGCGGGAATTCTATGATGCCCGCAGCGCGGTGATGGGGCTCGCAGCACAGCAAGCCTGACCAAGACGACCTGAAATTCGCATTTTGAAAAGAGCCGCTTGACCAAGTTCTCCTT
>JBCBKF010000212.1:0-4363 GCA_038522255.1 Pseudomonadota bacterium | reverse complement strand
CCACCGCGCGCTCGAGCGCGCGGTGGAGATCGACCCGTCCGATGCGAGCGTCTGGGCGGCACTGGGCGAAACCCGGCTTTATGCCGAAGACGAAAGCCGTCCGGACGCGGACCCCCTGCCCAAGGCAGCGATGGACGCATTCCGCAAAGCCGCCGAGCTTGACCCGAGCGAGCCGCGCGCGCGCTATTTCCTCGCGGTTGAAACCGATCTTGGAGGCGACCACGAAGCGGCGATCACCGCGTGGCTGGCGCTGCTGGAGGACAGCCCGACCGGGGCACCGTGGGAATCGGACCTGATCCGCACCATCCAGCAGGTCGGCCGGATTAACAACATTGCGGTGGAAGATCGGTTGGCCAAGGCGATGCAAGGCCGCATTCCGCCCATTGCGGTCGCAGGTTCGGGCGAGGTGGCGGGCGCGGGCGCTTCGGGCAGTGTCGCAGGCCCGAGCGCAGCGCAAATCGCAGCCGCGCAAAGCCTTTCAGCCGAAGAGCAGCAGGCGCAGATCGAAGGCATGGTCGCCATGGCGGAGGCGAAGCTGGCTGATGACCCGTCCAACCTTGATCGTTGGGTGATGGTGATGCGCAGCCATGCAATGCTCGGCAACGCGGCCAAGGCGAAAGCGACTCTCGAAGCGGCGGTCGCCGCAAACCCGGAGAACGAGGCGGGCCTCAGGCAACAGGCGCGTGCGCTGGGGATTCAGTAGAGCTGCATTTCAGTCTTCGAAACGGCTTGCTCACGCCTGACACATGTTTCGGGTAGCATAACGGCCTCACCAGCCTGAGAGCTGGGGTTATCAAAGCCACCACAAAAGCTGAGAAAAGGATGCCATCGTGATGAAGACCCCTTCTTGCCGACCCGCCACTTTTGCCCTCCTCCTTGCCGCAGGCCTCGCTCTCACCCCCGTCTCTGCCACCGCCCAGTCCTACACTTCCGATGAGATGGGCTCGCAAACCGAGCTGAGCGAGGCCGAAGCTGAACGCATGCACCAGCAGATTGCGCTTGATTTTCGTGCCGCAGCTGATGCTGCGGACACTGGCAACCGTGAGGGCTATGAGGCCGCGATTGGCCGTTTGATGCGGACCCGCGATTACGCCCGCGAACAGCGCGAGGCTAACCCGGAAGCCGAAAGCGTGACGCGGTGGAAGGAGCTCGAAGATCACGCCGAACAAGAGTTGGCCAACGCTGGTAAACTCGAGGTGCGCCAGGATTGAGCCGGCCTTGTCAATCGCAGGGCAGCTGCAAGAGCCATGTCTGGCTGCTGCTCTGCGATAGCCAATTCACCTGTCAGCAGTCGCTCCTTGCATCCTCGCCCAGCGCGCCGCCATAGCGGCTGCCTTCGCTGAGATAGAGCGTCACCGCGCAGGAGCGATCAAAAGCGTCGAAGGCGATGCGCTGCGATCCTTGTTCATAGGTTTCGGGCAATTGGTCGCGCACTTCGCCGCGGATCATGTCGATACTGGTCTCAGCACGGGTGCGAATGGCGCTCTCAGCGCTGGCCTGCGATGTGTCGGTGAAATTGGGCTCGCGTCCAGGAAAGGTGGCCTTGTAGTCGGCGACGCTCTTTGACCCAACCCATTCAACCGAAATGTCGCTCGGCTGGATCGTAACCGTTGGATAGACATAGTCGGTTTCGACTTCAAAATAGAGCGAAACCTGCATCTCAGCGAGGCGCACCGTATCATTTCCGTCAAAGACGTGAATGTAACGCGTGATGTCGACCCGGTTAGGATAGATATTGCCCTCATACTGGTCCTGAGCGCCAAGCTGTGCAGGCACCGCAATGGAGACAGCGCAAAGTGCGGCGAGGCTTAGAATTCTTCGCATCATTTAAAAATTCCCCTTAGCCGTTGAGGCGCAAGGCTACTGCCCTGACATGACGGGCATAAGGGTCAGGCGATGACCGCAAGCTGACCGGGCGGTTCAGGAATCGCGGCGCAGCGTCTAGCTGCGCTTAGAAGCGAGTCCGGATAACGAAGCGGGCCTTCGCGAACAGGCGCAGGCGCCGGGGGGGGGCAGTAGGGGTAGACCGCGGGTCGCCGGGCGAGGCTTGGCCCGGGCACAGCGTTGGGCCTTCGGGACTTTCAGGACCGCACTTTGCAAGAGCAAAAGGGGCGTGCGGCGAATAGCGCTTTTTGAGGGTGTAAGCGGACGTTGGAACCTTGTCGCTCCAGCGTAGGCTTTGTGGATATTGCTGACGCTTCCTGCTAGGCTTACAACGCATCCGAACGCCCCCACGATCACGATTTGGGCGTCGTTTTTACAGGAGGCCCTGTTGGTTCTTAGCGTCAAGACTGCAATCGCGTCGTTGCTCCTAGTCGCCCAATCGAACAGCCTTGACGTCAGGGAACTTTGGGAGCGGGGCGATCCGGTGGCAAGCGAGGCGCGCATGCGTGTAGCGCTTGAGACCGCCCAAGAAGATGATGTTCTGATCATCCGCACGCAAATTGCGCGCACCTATATGTTTCGAAAAGATTTTGACCGAGCACGAGATGTTCTGAGCGAGATTGCGTCAGACGTTACTGCGGCTGGCCCGAAGGTGCAGGTCCATTACTGGCTCGAACTCGGGCGCAGTTATGCTTCGCATCAGCATTCACCGGACAGCCAAACAGACGAGACGCGAGCGCTTGCACGTTCCGCGTACCAGACTGCCCTCGCGATCTCGAAGGACGAAGGCTTCGACAGTTTGACCGTTGATATCCTGCACATGTTTGCATTCGTAGATACCAATCCGGCGCAACAGCTTTCGTGGACACAAAGAGCGCTCGACGTTGTTCTGGAGTCCGACGATCCTGCAGTGCGACGCTGGGAAGCTTCAATTCGAAGCAATTTGGGCGAGGCCTATTTCGAATTGGTGCAATACGAGCAGGCGCTGGAGCACTTCGAGCGCGCATTGGCTCTGCGCTCGGATAGTGATGCGCCATCAAGAATTGTGCGTGATGCAAAATGGCATATTGCGCGGACACTCCGTAAGCTGGAGCAGTTAGAACTTGCGCTGAAGATGCAGCAAGACATTGCCAACGAGGCTTACGCCGAAAACGCAAGTCGACCCTACATTTATGATGAGCTGTCGATGTTGTACGCTGCCTTGGGTGATCCCGATAGATCTCGCCATTTCGCTGAGCATAAGGCAGCCCTGAATTAACCGTTCGCGCGCGTGTCCGATAATGGGTCGGGAGCGGCCCGGAGGCTTGCAGAGGCCAGGATCGCGTGGACTTAAGTCCGGAGCGCGCGAATCGTTTTCAACACGTTTGCAGCTTGCTGAGCGCCGAGGTGTAGGCCGTCGCATGACTGGTCTGGCCTCGCAGATGCCCGCGGGCGGTGGTCCGATGCAGAGATTTGGCGGGGAGGTCTGGGGTTTTTCTCGATGCACGGCAGGCCCGACCGAGGTGCGTTTTCGGGTTTTAGACCGTGTAACCTGTGTCTCCTTCACGCCTCGCGCGAAAGCGGGCGGAGAGGCTGCAAGGGATGGGTCGCCATACGAAAAGGAGCGCCAGTGGCCCGGCGCTCCCATTCGTCTTGTGTGATCGGCTCTGGCGTCTGGCTCAGAGGACGCCGAAGGCCAGCCGCGTCGCTCAGACGACGCCGAAGGCCAGCCGCGTCGCTCAGACGACGCCGAAGGCCAGCATCGCGTCGGCGACTTTCTTGAAGCCGGCAATGTTCGCGCCCTTGACGTAATCGACGTAACCGTTGCCCCTCTCACTCGAAGGAACGCCGCCATATTCGGTGCACTTGTCGTGGATGCCTGCCATCAGCTCGGTGAGCATGTCGCCCAGGCGCTCCTGATTCCAGCTGATGCGTTCGGAGTTCTGGCTCATTTCAAGGCCTGAGACCGCGACGCCACCAGCATTGGCAGCCTTGCCTGGGCCGTACAGGATCTTCGCGTCGTGGAAGACCTTCACGCCTTCCAAAGTGGTGGGCATGTTGGCGCCCTCGGAGACTCCTTTGCAGCCATTCGAGACAAGCGCCTTGGCTTCGTCTTCGTTCAGTTCATTCTGCGTCGCGCACGGAAGCGCCAGGTCGCAGGCAACGCCCCATGGGCGATCGCCTTCGTGATAGGTCGCGCCGGTGAACTCATCGGCATATTCGCTGATCCGGCCGCGTTTGACCGTCTTGAGGTGTTTCACCCAGTCAATCTTTTCCTGCGTGAAGCCATCTGGGTCATGCACAAAGCCGCCACTGTCCGAAAGCGTCAGCACTTTGCCGCCAAGTTGCGTGATCTTTTCCGCGGCGTGCGTCGCGACATTACCCGAACCTGAGATCACCGCGCTCTTGCCGTCAATGTCGTCGCCCTTGTGCTGGAGCATGTTGCGCAGGAAGTACACGGCACCATAGCCGGTCGCCTCGGGTCGCATTTGCGATCCGC
>JBCBKF010000211.1:0-4401 GCA_038522255.1 Pseudomonadota bacterium | reverse complement strand
AGATTGTTGTCGGGCTGCATGAACGGCTGGCCCACCGCATATTTATACGCCATTGCTGCAATGGTCGGCATTTTGGCGATCAGGCGGTGCGAAGAGATCTTGCGGTGCTCAGGATCGGAAATGTCGGTGCTGTCGTGATAGAACGCGGACAGCGCGCCAACCACACCGCACATGATTGCCATGGGGTGCGCGTCACGGCGGAAGCCCTGATAGAAGGTGCGCAGTTGCTCATGCAGCATTGTGTGACGCGTGATGGTGTAAACGAAATCATCGTGCTCTTCCGGGCTCGGCAGTTCGCCGTTGAGCAGCAGGTAGGCGACTTCCATGAAGCTTGAATGTTCGGCCAGCTGACCAATCGGATAACCGCGGTGCAGCAGCACACCTTCGTTGCCGTCGATATAGGTGAGTGCGCTCTCGCAGCTGGCGGTCGATTTGTAGCCCGGATCAAAGGTAAACGCGCCCGTCGCTCCGTACAGCTTGCGGATATCGACCACGTCGGGGCCGGTGCTGCCTGAGAGAACGGGAAATTCGTGGGTTTTGCCACCGAATTCGAGGGTCGCGTTCTTGTCTGCCAAGGTGTCTCTCCTGTCCAATCTCTGCTGACCCATGAGTGCGGGGGACTCAGGCTGAGTGCGCCTGAAGCCGTGCAAGGGCCTCGTCCCGGCCCAAAAGAACCAAGACGTCGAAAATTCCGGGCGATGTTGTCGTCCCAGTGAGTGCGGCGCGCATTGGTTGCGCAAGCTTGCCAAGGCCCAATCCCTGCGCCTCTGCGAGCGATTTGGTAGTGGCTTCGAGCGCCTCAATTGTCCAGTTATTTTCCTTCGCAAGTGCAGTAGAAACCAGCGCCAAGCGCGCGCGGCCATCCTCGTCGAGCAATTTGGCGGCCTTTTCGGTCATTGTAAGCGGACGCTCAGCGAAGAGAAACCCGGCTGTTTCAGCGAGTTCATCGAGGTTCTTGGCACGCGGCTTGAGCACGGGCATGGCCTTAAGCAACAACCCGGCTTGCGCATTTTCTCCGAGGCGCGGGAGAATTTGTGCGACCAGTGCCGTATCATCGGCCTCGCGGATATAGTGGCCGTTGAGGTTTTCGAGCTTCTTGATGTCAAACCGCGAGGGGCTCTTGCCCACACCGCCCAGATCAAACAATTCGATTGCCTCGGCGCGTGTAATCTCCTCGCGATCGCCATGGCCCCAGCCCAAACGCAGCAGGTAGTTGAACAGTGCATCGGAAAGGATGCCCATATCGTCACGGTATTCGTCCACCGCCTGCGCGCCGTGACGCTTGGAAAGCTTTGCGCCGTCGGCACCGTGGATCAGCGGGATATGCGCGTAAATCGGATCGGGCCAGCCGCCCTCTATTGCGTCCATCGCACGATAGATCGGCAATTGGCGAAAGGCGTTGTTGAGGTGGTCATCGCCGCGAATTACATGAGTGACGCCCATATCGTGATCATCGACCACCACTGCGAGCATATAAGTTGGCGATCCGTCAGCGCGCAGGATGATGTAATCGTCGAGCTCCGCGTTGGCGACCGAGACCTCGCCCTGGACTGCATCAGTGATGCGCGTCTCGCCCTCAAGCGGGGTCTTGAGCCGCACGGCAAAGGCTGCACCCTCTGGCGCTTCGCTGGGTTCACGGTCGCGCCAGCGCCCGTCATAGCGCAAGGGCTGTTTGTTGGCGCGTTGTTGCGCACGCATTTCCTCAAGCTCTTCTGGCGTTGCAAAGCATTTATAGGCGTGGCCCGCTTCAAGCAGTGTTTGCGCCACCTCAGCATGGCGTCCGGCGCGCTCAGACTGAAATGTGGGCGCTTCGTCATAATCCATCCCAAGCCAGTCGAGACCATCGAGGATCGCGTCTATTGCCTCCTGGGTGGAGCGCTTTTTGTCGGTGTCCTCAATGCGCAGCAAGGCCTTGCCCCCATGATGGCGGGCGTAGAGCCAGTTGAACAGAGCGGTGCGCGCGCCCCCGATATGCAGATAGCCGGTGGGCGAGGGGGCAAACCGCGTGACGACCGGACCTGATGCTGGGCTTGCCATAAGCTGATGTTTCCTATTCAATTGTCGCCGCTCAACACCGCTCCACCCGCATTCGGGGGCCAATGGCCGATACGCCGATCATTCCAATGGGAGACGAATCCGACCGCAGCGCTGCTGGGGCCGGACCTATCCCCGATGGCCCCGACAAGGCCTCTCGCCCGCGCCTGTGGCAAAGGGCCCAGGGATTGTCCAGCGCTGGCAGCGCCGCGGCGTCGCGCGCGGAGGCGTTCCTTGCCGAGGCGGGGTTTGATCGCGCTCCCTGGCTTGCGGTAATCTTCGCCACCGGCATCCTGGCCTGGTTCGCTCTGAAATCGCCGTGGCAATGGGCAAGCGCGATTGGCCTTTGCATTCTGTTTGCCCTTGCGGCTTTGGCGCTGTGGCCGCGTGGCAGCGAAGCGGATGAGACGCGCGGGCATTTGCGCGCTGCCATCATGGCAGGCGCGCTCGTGTTTGCAGCGGGGGTTATGGTCATCTGGGTGCGTTCTGAGATGGTTGGCGCACAGCCCATCGATCGCCCGCTGATCGAGCGTGTCCAAGGCTATGTTCTCGAACGACAAGACCAGCCTTCCGAAGGGCGAACCCGGTTGACCATGGCGGTGCGAGATGCTGCCACTGGCCAATGCCGCAAGATCCGCATCAACGTGCCGCTCGAGGAGATGGTGCGCGTCAACTCGCTTTACGATGCGGGCGGGGGCAAGGAGGCTCTCACCGAAGGCGCGCTGGTTCGGATGCGCGTTCGCCTTATGCCGCCGGCAAGCCCGATGCTGCCCGGAGCCTATGACTTCGCACGGGCGGCCTGGTTCAAGGGGTTGGCCGCGACTGGCAGCGTGCTGGGCGAGATTGAGCATGTCGAGCCTGCGGCAGGGTCCCGCCCGCTTGCGCGGCTTCAAAGAGCGCTTTCGGGTCATGTGCGTGCTCGCCTTGATGGGTCACCCGGCACCATCGCCGCCGCTTTTGCAAGCGGAGATCGCGGGGCCATCGCGCCCGATGACGCCGATGCGATGCGCGATGCGGGCCTCACCCACCTTTTGGCGATCAGCGGTTTGCATGTCAGCGCCGTCATCGCAGCGGCGTATTTGGTCGCGCTAAAAGTGCTCGCGCTGTTTCCGGCGATTGCCCTGCGAGTGCGCCTGCCGATCATTGCCGCTGTGATCGGGGCGCTGTGCGGGATTGGGTACACTTTGCTCACCGGCGCTCAGGTTCCGACTGTGCGCGCTTGCGTTGCTGCCTTGCTGGTTCTCGGAGCGCTCGCAATAGGCCGGGAGGCGCTCTCGCTGCGCATGGTTGCGGTTGCAGCGATGGTAGTCTTGCTGCTTTGGCCGGAGAGCGTTGTCGGCCCAAGCTTCCAGATGAGCTTCAGCGCGGTCCTGGCCATTGTCGCGCTGCATACATCGCGACCCGCGCGCGAGTTTCTGCGGCCGCGAGAGGAGCTCTGGGCCAAGCGTGTTGGGCGCAATCTCCTGATGCTGTTTGTTACGGGGCTGGTGATCGAGATCGCCTTGATGCCTATCGTGATGTTCCACTTCCACCGCGCAGGCCTTTACGGAGCGCTTGCCAATGTCATCGCCATCCCGCTTGTCACCTTCGTATCGATGCCGCTCATCGCGTTGGCACTGGCGCTCGATACGATTGGCCTCGGGGGCCCAGTGTGGTGGTGCGTCGGCGTATCGCTGGACGGCCTTTTGGCGCTTGCGCGGTTCACCTCGGCTCAGCCCGGCGCGGTCAAGCTGATGCCGCAGATGAATGGCTTCACGATCGCGCTGTTTGTTGCAGGCGGTCTGTGGCTCGCGCTGTGGACCAGAAGCGCGCGGGCGCTTGGTCTTGTTCCGATTGTGCTTGCGAGCTTGCTCCTAATTGCCACTCCTATTCCCGACATTCTTATCGGCCGCGAAGGTCGCCATGTCGGCATCACCCTTGGCGATGGGCGCTTGCTCACTTTGCGCGACACCCGTTCGAGTTATGCGCGCGACAATCTGCTTGAATTGGCGAGCGTTACGGCAGAGCCCATTCCTATCGCGCGCTGGCCCGGAGCGCGTTGCTCGCCCGAATTCTGCCTTGTCAGGCTCAATCGTGGCGGACGCGACTGGACCTTGCTCATGGCGCGCAACAACGACTTTATCGAAGAACGCGCACTCGCCGCGGCGTGCGAGCGTTCAGACATCGTGATCGCCGCGCGGTTCCTGCCGCGTTCGTGCCGCCCCCGCTGGCTTCGCGCTGACCGCAATTACCTGACGGAGCATGGCGGACTGGCGCTGGACCTGACGCGCGGCCGCATCACCGATGTCGCCAGCGGGCAGGGCGAGCATGGCTGGTGGCGAAAATCGGGCAACGAGCGCTAAGGCCCTGATACCCGACCACACCGCC
>JBCBKF010000210.1:0-4411 GCA_038522255.1 Pseudomonadota bacterium | reverse complement strand
GCCTCGGTTGTTGCAATCATCGGGGGCGCGGTGATCGGGCAGGTGGCGTTGGACATCCCGTTCTTCACCTTCCTTGCGCGCATCCAGGAAGTGGTGCCGTTGCACGACGTGTGGGTGGGAATGATCAAGGCTCCGGTTTTCGGCCTTATTATCGCGATGGCGGGTTGCTATCACGGGATGCGCGTCGAAGGGAATTCCGAAGAGGTTGGCAAACGCACGACAATGGCCGTTGTCTCAGCGATCTTCGCCGTAATTGTCCTCGATGCATTTTTCGCGGTGTTCTTCACCGAAATCGGCTGGGGCTGATGGCTATGAATGACCAAACCCCTCTGACGTCCGATACGGACGCTCTTGGAAAACACGAAGTCCCTCGCAAAGACGTGCGCCCGGAACCGGGCGATCACAAACGCAATTCACACCAGCCGCCCATTGTGGTCGAAGGGCTGGTTAACCAGTTTGGCACGTCGCGCGTCCATGACGGTCTCGACCTTACCGTAAATCGGGGGGAGATCATCGGTGTCGTGGGTGGATCGGGCACGGGCAAATCGGTGCTGATGCGCTCTATCATCGGTCTGCAAGTGCCTGCGCAAGGGCGTATTGATGTGCTGGGTCGCACGATCACCGGCATCGACCCCGATCAGAGTATCGGCGTGCGATGCCGCTGGGGCGTCTTGTTTCAGGGGGGCGCCTTGTTCTCCACGCTGACCGTGGGCGAAAATGTCGAGGTGCCGCTGAAGAAATTCTACCCTGAACTCAGCCCTGATCTGCGCGCCGAAATCGCGCGTTACAAGGTGCTTCTTTCAGGCTTGCCCGAAGACGCCATCACAAAATATCCCAGCGAGTTGTCAGGCGGTATGAAGAAACGCGCCGGCCTTGCCCGCGCGCTCGCGCTGGAGCCTGAGCTGCTGTTTCTTGACGAGCCGACCGCCGGTCTCGACCCGATTGGCGCTGCAAAGTTTGACCGGCAGACCGCGGAGCTGAAAGAGACGCTGGGTCTCACCGTTTTCCTCATCACTCACGATCTCGATACGCTTTACGAGATTTGCGATCGGGTGGCGGTGCTGGCCGAAAAAAAGGTCGTGGGAGTTGGCACGATCCCTGAATTGATCGATACCGGCCATCCTTGGATCCTTGAATATTTCAAGGGCGTGCGCGGGCGCGCGGCGAGGAAGTCGCATGAGGACGGCCGGCGCGCTGGCGAGGAGGCGTAATGTGCGCCGATATAACCGGACAGCGCGAACAAGCTGATGGACATCAACAGCTTTTCATGACCATACAGACCGCGATGGGAAGGGTGCATAACTGATGGAAACCCGCGCAAATCATCTCTGGGTGGGCGGTGTCACAATCGTTCTGCTGATCGCGCTGGCGGCCGCCATCGTGTGGATTGCCCGGTTGGGCCAGGGCGCCCAGAACGAATATGATATCTTGTACAAGCAATCGGTATCTGGCCTTGCGACCGGCAGCCAGGTCTCCTTTGCCGGCGTTCCGGTCGGGCAGGTTTCCCAGATATCGCTGTGGGAGGACGATCCGGAATTCGTGCGTGTGCGCATCCGGGTGAAGGAAGGCATTCCGATCCTGGTCGGCACCACAGCTGGCATTCAATCGAGCTTCACCGGCGTTGCTACCATCCTGCTTGACGGAGCGCGCAAGGATGCCCCTGCAATCACCTGCGAGACGACCGCGTGCCCTGACGGCGTGCCGCTCATCCCGCCGACCAATACCGGCTTTGCCGCGTTGCTCAATTCCGCGCCGCAATTGCTGGAACGTCTGTCTTTGCTGACGGAGAACCTCAACCTCTTGCTGGGTTCGGAAAACCGCGAGGAATTGACGCGCATTCTCTACAACACCGATCGCCTGACCGCAGGCCTGGCCGATGCGACGCCTGAGCTGACCCGTAATCTGGTTGAGTTCCGCACCACAATTGCCGAATTCAACAAGACGCTGGCGGGGGCGCAAAAGCTGATGGCGACAACCGATGCGCTGGTAAGCAGCGAAGGCGAAGCGATCGCCGCGGAATTGAAATCGACGCTCAAATCCGCAACCACAGCCGCTGATGCGCTCGCCGCGACACTCGAAGACACGCGACCGGCCGCGCTGCAATTGCGCGAATCGACGCTCCCGGCTGCCGAGGCAACCCTGCAGGATTTGCGCACCACCAGCCGCGCGCTGCGATCCATCACCGAAAAGCTCGAAAGCGAAGGGTTGGGCTCGGTAATCGGTGGGCGCGGTTTGCCGGATTACGAGGAATGAGGGGAATAGCGGTGAAGGCAGGCAAGGAAGGCAAGGCAGCCAGGAGGGGGCGCTCCTTCCGGGCGCTGGGCGCAGCGGCGGGTCTGGCGCTGGCGCTGCCGGGCTGTGTGAGCCTGGGCGTCGAGGTGCCCGAGACCCTTTTGACCCTGACATCGACCTCCACCGCCGCTGCCGGTATGAGCGCTGTGTCTGGCGAGGAGGGCAAGGCCGCGGCGATTGCAGTGCTGACACCGGAAACCCCGGCCAAGCTCGACGTGTTGCGCGTGCCGGTGAATGTCTCGCCGACACAGATCGCCTATCTTCCCGAAGCGTTCTGGGTGGAGAAACCTGCGCGCCTGTTCCGCCGGGTGCTGGGCGAGGCATTGCGCGCGCGCACCGATGAGAACGCTGTCGAGCCCAGCGTGCTGGTGCTCGACAGCGACGATACGCCCCTGCGCGCGGGCACGTTCCTGCGCGGGACGTTGAGCGAGCTGAGCTATGACGCGCAGACCGGTTCGGTGGTGGTGCGCTATGACGCGATCCGCTCCGATGCCAAGGGCGCGGCGATCACCCGCCGTTTTGAAGCGCGCGAGGATGTGGGCGAAGCGGACCCGGCGCTGATCGGTCCAGCACTGAACCGCGCGGCGAACACGGTCGCGGGCGAAGTGGCGGTTTGGATGCTGCCGTAAAGTCCCGCGTGTTCGCGCGCCTACAGACGGGCGAGCCGGGCGAACTCAGCGGCGCGCAGGAAATCGACGGTACGCCGGGCGCGGCGCTCTTCGGCTTCTTCGTCGCGGCCCCATTGCTCGGCCTGCCATTCCTCCTCAAGGCATGCCGCGCGCCAAAGCGTCTCCGCATCCGCGTCTGCTTCCAGCGCGCTCAGCCCAATGGAGAGCGAAGCGGCGAGCGTGGTCATCGCCTCCAGCCCTGTAAGCGTGAAGGGCTCGAGTGCTTCGACCGCCGCGCCGACCTGCGCAAGCGCGTCTGCATCCTGCTCGGCATGGATGATGCCCGAGACCCGTTTTAGCGTGATGCCCAAGCGCGCCTCGAACGCGGTGAGGATCGGCTCCCACTCGGCCTGCTGGCGTGCGTAAAGGGCCTCATCCGGGTCAGCGCGGTAGAGGAGCGTGTCGGTATCGGCATAGGCGACGAGTTTGGCCGCCACCTGTGCCCGGGATTGCGAGACGACATCGATCGCGTAATCGGCCATGCCGCGCAGCGGGAAGGCGGCGAGGTTGAGCGTCTCGCCCTGACTGTCCCACTCGTTCGCCAGCGCCCTGGCAAGCGGCTGTGTTGGCACACGCTGGTCCGCGCCGCGCACAGTCTTCACGCCCCGCCCGTCCAGCATTACCTGCCAGCCGTCCCCCTGCGCGACAATCGATACCGCGTCGTAAAATCGCTTCACCGCTCGCCATCTCGCACATCTTGCGCCTTCCAGCGTTTGACCATCAGCGGCGGACCGAAGAAGACAGCGAGAACGCCCACCACCGTCAGCGCCACGCTCAGCCAATAGGGCAGCGGCAAGACCCCGCGCGTGCCGGCGATCCCTGCGATCACGGCGGCGATTCCGCCGATCCGTGCAAGGTTCATCATCATGTAACGCGCGCGGGCGCGGGCTTCTTCGGGGTCAAGCGGAGGAGGGTGCGCGCTCATTTCCAGTTCCTCAGCATCTGGCCCAATTGCGCCACATCGTCTGCCACGCCCACCGCACCCGAGGCGAGCAATTCGCGTGGTTCGTGATAGCCCCAGCCGACCCCGATGCTCGCCACTCCGGCGGCGCGCGCCATGTCGATGTCGAAAGTGGTGTCGCCGATCATCACCGCCTCGCCAGGCTCAGCCGCTGCCTCAAACAAAGCCGCTTCAAGCATGGCGGGGTGCGGCTTGGAAGGGTGGCTATCCGCGGTCTGGAGTGAGGCGAACAGGTCGATCAGCCCGTGCGCTGTCAGACAGGCGTGAAGCCCGCGATCCGATTTGCCCGTCGCCACCGCAAGGCTCCAGCCCTCATTGTGGAGCGCGCGCAGGAGCTCCGCGATGCCATCATACAGCGGTTCGTCCAGCAGGCCTTCCTCTCGTCGGGCGCGAAAACTCGACTTATAGAATTCGACCACTTCGCGGTGCTGCGTCTCGTCCAGATTGGGCGCCAATTCGTGCACCGCGACACCGAGGCTGAGCCCTACGC
>JBCBKF010000209.1:0-4439 GCA_038522255.1 Pseudomonadota bacterium | reverse complement strand
GTGAGGAGCAGCCTGCGGAAGGAACGCTGTACCAACGCGCTTTGGCCGCTTTTGAAAAGCCGTTGATCGAGCATGCCTTGGGCGAAACACGCGGCAATCAACTTCGCGCGGCAAAGCTTTTGGGCATTAACCGCAATACCTTGCGCAAGAGGATCGTTGAGCTGGGTGTGGAACCTGATCGCTTCGCAAGAACGGCTTGACGCAAATTGTGACGCCTGCGAAGCGAGCGATCTTGCAAAAAGGCAACACACTGGTTGTACGTTGGACACTATGCACGGATCGGACGGGTCAATACTGCCGCAAAACGCGCGCATGGAAAGCGGTCAGACTGCTGAGGAAGCGGCGTCAGGGGCGCCGCAGCCAGAGACGCCTCAGCCGATTGGCGGCGAGGTGCCGCTTCAAACCGCGCGTCAGACGCAGCGCCAAACTCCCCGCCAGACTCCCCGCCAGACTCCTAGATGGTGGCGCCGGTTTGTTGTCGTTTCACGGCGCGTCAACCTGTTCGTCTGGTTAGAGGCGCTCTCGGTGGTTGCGCTGATCATGGCGCTGGCGGCGACCTACATCGCTTACTCGCAAGATCCCGAGCAAGGCGCTCTGCTTCCCACGCTGCAAGTCTCTGTGCTGCTGATGGCTACGCTGATCCCGGCGATGGCGATCCTTGTCTTTGGCGGCCGACGGCTCGCGCTGCGCCGCGCCGCGGGAAGCACGGCCCGCCTCCATGTCCGGCTTGTCTTTTTCTTCTCCATCGTTGCAGCGGTGCCGACATTGCTGGTGGCAGGTTTTGCCGCCTTCCTGTTCCAGAGCGGCGTCGCCTTCTGGTTTTCCGACGATTCGCGGGGCCTGCTCGAAAACGCCAATCAGCTCGCGCAAAGCTATTACGATGCAAACCAACGTGAAGTTGAACAAGAAACAGTCACGATGGCGAGCGACATGCGTGTCGTTCTTGAGAGGGTTCCGCGCACCGATCCAGACTTTCCGGATTTCTACGCAAGACAGGCTTTGGGGCGCCAGATTTCCGAAAGCCTTGTGCTGCAAAGAGTGGAAGACGGATCGCTTCGTACATGGGCCGTTTTCAATGTGATGGAAGGCAACATGCCGATCGCCTTCAGCGAAGCGGCCCTTCCCAAACTTGATGCAGGCGAATTCGTGGTGGTGCAGGGCGGCCCGGATCGGATCGCAGCGATCGCCCCGATCGACAAAAGCGCCGGCATATACCTCTACAATGCACGGACAACCGAGGAGACAATGTTCAATTCCTGGGCCAGCGCACAGGCGATCTCGACCGCTTATGAAAAGCTCAACCGTGAAGCGCTCACCGTGCAATTGCGGTTTAACATCTCGCTAGTGGTGGTCAGCCTTTTTTTGGTGGGCATGGCTGTGTGGTTCGCGCTGCGCTTTGCTGATCGCCAGGTGGAGCCGCTAACAGACCTCGTCGGTGCGGCGCGCAAGGTGGGGCAGGGCAATTTTGCGCTGCGTGTCGAAGGGCGTACGGGCGCTGATGAAATCGGTCTGCTCAACCGGGCCTTCAATCGCATGACGGCGCAGCTCGAGAAGCAAACCCATGCGCTGGTGAGCGCTAATCGCCAGATTGATGATCGGCGCGCTTTCATGGAAGCCGTGCTGGAATCGGTCAGCGCCGGTATCATCTCGGTGGATGAAGATAGCCGCGTATTGCTGATGAATTCATCCGCGCAATCACTGCTTGAACAGACCGAGCAATGCGGGGCGGTCGCCGATATTGAAGGCGCATCTCTGGCCGACCTGTCGCCCGAAATCTGCCAAATGGTGCGAGAAGGGGTGGAGCGCAGCATTGTCAATCACGCCAAAGGCAATGAACTGCGGACTTTGGCGGTCAAGGTCGCGCCGGGCAGCAGCGGATATGTCATCACTTTTGAAGACATCACCCGCCAATTGCTCGATCAGCGCCAGGCCGCCTGGTCCGACGTCGCACGCCGCATTGCGCATGAAATCAAGAACCCGCTGACACCGATTCAGCTTGCGACAGAGCGGTTGAAACGCCGCTATCGCAAGCAGGTGGACAATGGAGAAGACGCAGAATTGTTCGACGAACTCACCAGCACGATCGTCCGCCAGGTGGGCGATCTGCGCAAGATGGTCGATGAATTTTCCTCCTTCGCTCGCCTGCCAAAGCCGGTGTTCCGGAAGGAGGACGCGGTAGATCTGGTGCGCCAGGCCGTGTTCCTGCAGGAAGTGGCGCACAACGGAATTGACTTCAGCGTCGATGCAAGCGGCGTAGAAAGCCGCGAGATCCGCTGTGATCGCCACCAGCTTGGCCAAGCGATGACGAACGTGCTGAAGAACGCGGTCGAAGCGATCGAAGCGCGCGCGGCAGAAGCGCGGGGCGCATATGCCGGCGCTATCGATGTCACGCTGGTGAGCGAGGCTGAACACCTCAGCGTTACTGTTCAGGACAATGGCGTGGGCCTGCCAAGCGACCGGGAACGCCTGACCGAACCCTACGTAACCACTCGCGAGAAAGGCACTGGGCTGGGCCTCGCGATCGTCAACAAGATCGTGGACGAACACGGGGGCGATATGGTGTTTGCCTCTGGCCCGGTTGGCGAAACCCGCGTGACAATGCGCTTTGCGCGCGACCCCCAGATCAAAGAGGGCGACCCGGCGTGACGCTCCTTACCCCTGATTTTACTGCGAAACTGAGTGAAGGAGCCGCGTAATGGCGCTCGAAATTCTGATTGTCGATGACGAACGCGATATTCGCGAACTGGTCTCAGGCGTGCTCGGCGATGAAGGCTATGCCTGCCGGACGGCCGCCTGCTCCACCGCCGCGCTGGCGGAGATCGACGAACGCCGACCCAGCCTGGTACTGCTTGATGTATGGCTGCATGGCAGCGAGATGGACGGGCTTGAACTGCTTGACGAGATCAAAGTCCGCGAGCCCGATCTGCCGGTGATCATCTTTTCGGGCCATGGCAACATAGATACCGCGGTAAGCGCCGTCGGCCGAGGGGCGATGGATTTTATCGAAAAGCCCTTTGAAGCGGAACGTCTGCTGTTGCTGGTTGAGCGCGCGACGGAAACCGAGCGTCTGCGGCGCGAGAACACGCGGCTGCGCGAAGATGCGGATGAGGCGGGCGAGTTCACTGGGAATTCAAGTGTTATCAACGCCGTGCGCGCCACGTTGAAACGGGTTGCGAGCACCGGCAGTCGGGTTCTCATCTCGGGGCCCGCCGGCACCGGCAAGGAAGTGGCCGCGCGTCTCCTCCACGCCTGGAGCACCCGTGCTGATAAGGCTTTTGTGATCGTCAACTCTGCAAGGATCACGCCGGACCGGTTTGAGCAGGAATTGTTTGGTGAAGAAGCGGACGGCAAACAGATCCGGCCCGGCCTCCTTGAGCTGGCGGACGGCGGTACGCTCTACTTCGATGAAGTGGCCGACATGCCGCTTTCGACCCAAGCGCGCATCCTGCGGGTGCTGACCGAACAGAGCTTTGTAAGAGTGGGCGGTACACGCCAGATCGGCGTCGATGTTCGCGTTGTATCATCAACCTCGCGCGATCTTGCAATGGAAATGGAAGAAAAGCGCTTTCGCGAGGACCTGTTCTATCGCCTGAATGTGGTGCCGATCACGATTCCCAGCCTGGCTGATCGTCGCGACGATATCCCGGCGCTCGCCGAACACTTCTTCACCCGCTATTCAAGCGATCAGGGTCTTGCGCCGCCTGCCATCTCTGAAGAGGCAATGGCCGCGCTGCAGGCCTATGACTGGCCCGGGAACGTTCGCCAGTTGCGCAATGTGGTTGAGCGTACAATCATCATGACCCCGCGTGAGCGTTTGACGAGTGTAGAAACCGACATGCTGCCAGCGGAAATTACCGGAGGGCGTCTCGCAGCGTCGTCGCAGGGGCTGTCCTCGATGATGGGCGTACCGCTGCGAGAGGCGCGCGAGACATTTGAGCGCGAATATCTGACAATCCAAATTCGACGGTTTTCCGGCAACATTTCAAAAACCGCAACATTCATCGGGATGGAACGCTCCGCACTTCATCGCAAACTCAAACTGCTTGGAATGGCAGAACGGCGCGAAGCGGGCCGCAAGGATTGAACCAACGCCGGGTTCTGTGCGTTAAGCACTTGACTATAATTCAATCGTTGCCCGAACAGTCAGCAACAGGCATTATAACGCGGTTGCGGAGCGTTCGATCACGTCACCCCCGCGCCGATCCTGCGGACCGTAATGGCGGCCGCCAAAAACAGGAGCCCTTGTGATGTCAAGTGGACGTACTCTCTCTCCACGTCCGGTGCCCAAACCCACGCCTGAGCCGCCCAAGGGCGGTGCAGGTGCCGGTGCCCGCGCCGTGGCATCTGGCGATTGGTGCAGGCGTCACGTGGGCCTTGCGCGCCGGGTCGATTGCCTTTGGCTGGAAGCTACCCGTCTACAAGTCGCGCCCGCCGCGCGG
>JBCBKF010000208.1:0-4468 GCA_038522255.1 Pseudomonadota bacterium | reverse complement strand
AACGGACGGGTCGGCTGGCTTGATGCCGCGAAGGCCGATGACGTCTGAGGGCGAGACGCGGGCGCGCTGCCATGGTGCGCCCGCTTTTGCTCATGGCTAGAGTCCATCGATCGCCAGCTGACCGTTCCCAAACGCTCACACTTTGCCTTGCTCTTTGGCTCGGTCCGCAGCGTCCTGCTGGAACATCTCTTCGAGCTCCTGCGAACCGGACTTCGCCAACTCGCGCTGCTTTTCCTTATCTGAATAGCTCTCATAGCCCGCGTGCAGGCGGCTGACATCAAGCTCCTTGAAGGTATCGACCGCCCAGTCAGCCTGGCGCTGGCTGTCGCCAAGGCCTTGAAGCAACGCGCGCGTGATCTCGAGCGCAGACGCAAAGGTCTCACGGTGAATGATCTTGACGCCCAGATCCATCAGCCTGTGGGCATGATTGCGGTTGCGGGCGCGGGCGTAGATTTCGAGGTCGGGAAAGTGTTCGCGGACCACCTGCGCTGTTCTGAGCGATGCTTCCACATCGTCGATTGCGAGCACGAAGGCGCGCGCAGCTCCGGTGTCGGCGGCGTCCAGAATATCCCGCCGGCTCGCATCGCCGTAGTAGACCTTGTTGCCGAAGCCCTTCACGAAGTCGACTTGGCTCGCGGAGGCATCAAGCGCGGTAAAGGGAATGCGCTTGGCGGCCAGCACGCGGGCGACGATCTGGCCGAAACGGCCAAAGCCCGCGATGATCACATGACCCTCGTGGTCGGGAAGGTCGTCGTAGGGCGTGCTGGCGGGCTCGGGCTTGGGAAAGAGCGCGCTATCGCTCAGCAGCAGGATCGGCGTGGCGGCCATCGACAGCGTAACGACCACGGTGAGCAGATCAGCCGGGCCCTGGGCAATGGCGTTCTGGGCAACACCTGCGGTGAAAAGTACGAAAGCGAACTCCCCGCCCTGGCTGAGCGTGAGGCCGTAACGGCGCGCTGACCAGTCGCTCAAGCCCCACCAGCGGCCAACGCCGTACAAGACCGCAGCCTTGATCGCGAGCAATCCGGCGACCAACGCAAGGATGGTCAGCGGCTGTTCGATCAGCAGGCCCAGGTTGAGCGACATGCCGATGGCCACGAAGAAGAGGCCGAGGAGGAGCCCCTCGAAGGGCTGGATATCGGCTTCGATCTGGTGGCGGTAGGACGATTCAGCAAGCAAGGCACCGGCAAGGAAGCCGCCAAGCGAGGGCGATAGACCAGCGGCGTTCATGATCAACTGCACGCCCACCACGACCAGCAGCGCGCTCGCGGTCATCGCTTCTTTGACGCCGGTGCGCGCGACCAGCCTGAACGCGTGCTCCAGCGCGAAATAGCCAACGACGATCACGCCGATGATGGTCCCGATCGCTTTGGCGGCGGCCCACAGGCCCGCGCCGCCGTCATCGCCAGCGCCCGTCACCGCGCCCGAGATCGCGAACAGAGGCACCAGCGCGATCAGCGGGATGGCCGCCAAATCCTGGAACAGCAGGTTCGCGAAGCCCGCGCGGCCATGTTGCGTGGCCAGTTCGCCCTTCTCCTCCATCACCTGGAGCGCGAAGGCGGTCGATGAGAGCGCCAGGCACAAGCCGACGAACAGTGCGGTCAACGGGGCAAGGCCGAACACCATCCCGGCTGCCGCCAGCAACACCGCTGACACGCCAACCTGCGCGCCGCCTAGGCCGAAGATCGCGGTTCGCATCGACCATAACCGCTTGGGTCGCAGTTCAAGGCCGATCAGGAACAGCAAGAGCACAACGCCGAACTCTGCGAAGTGCAGGATCGACTGCGCTTCATACAGCGTTGAGACCGACCCGATGCCGTAGGGGCCGATCAAGATACCGGAGCCCAGGTAGCCCAGCACGGTGCCAACACGTAGCCATTTGGCGAGAGGCGCGGCCACGGCCGCCGCGCCCAGAAACAAAGTGACCTGCAGCAGGCTGATGTCTTTCACAGTATCGGCGCCTCACGTTGGTGCAACGTTACGGGGAAGGGCGGCGGCGGCTTCGGCAAACGTTCCGCCACGATTTATTCGGCAAACGTTCCGCCACGATTTAAAAGTCCAACCGACGAAACAAAAGCTTAGATGTCGGTTCTGCTGCAACCCAGAACGCGAACAGATCTTAGATCATTGGGCGCAGGCGCGGCGTGCGTGTTCCAGCCGGCGAGGCGCACGTTGAGCCCGTTGCTCGTAGGGAACTGCCACCCCATCCGGCCGTTTCGAGCCTGACCTGAAGGAAGCGCCCGCGAAAGCGTGAGCGATAGGGTGGTTGCGCTGGAGCCCCATCAGGCTATGCTTTTGTCTATAGCAGGTGGCGCTCGACCTCCCATCGTCCCGACCCCTCACCGTAAGGCCACCCCCCAACATCGTTGGTATATCCCCATGGCTAATTTGCTCGAACGTGTTGCCCGAGACGGTGATCGCCGTGCCTTTGCCGAACTTTATTTATCGTTCGGACCGCGCGTGAAATCCTACATGATGCGGCAAGGTGCTGACCCCGCCACGGCCGAAGAGTTAGCACAGGAGACCTTACTGACCGTTTGGCGCAAGGCCGGCCTCTACGCGAGCGAAAAAGGCAGTGCGACCACGTGGATTTTTACGATCGCACGCAATCTGCGGATCGATCGGCTGCGTAGAGAAGTCCCATGGCAGGAGCTACCCGAAGGCCATAACGAGACTGAAGCCGACGACATGCCGCCCGACGAACAAGCGGCGATGCACCAGCGCCAACGCATTGTCGCCGCGGCGCTCAAAACGTTACCCGACGATCAGCAAGAGGTGATCACCCTCTCCTACATCGAGGGCTTGTCCCACAGCGAGATTGCCGATGCGCTCGGGCTGCCGCTCGGAACGGTGAAATCGCGGATGCGGCTGGCCTATCAGAAGGTCCGGGAGGCGGTGGGAATGCTGCAATGACGATCGCGCACCACCCTGATGAAGCGACCTTGATGAGCTTGAGCGCGGGCGCGCTTCCAGCCGCCCTTGCGCTCGCGGTGCGTTGTCATCTTGAGACGTGCGCGTGCTGCCGCCGCAAATTGGCCGAGATGGACCTGATTGGCAGCGCGCTTCTTGATGGCCTGGGCGCAAGTGCCCTGCAGGCACCCCCGCCCACGGCCGGCGAACGCATTTTGCCCGCGCCGCTTTGGGACAAGGCGCAAAAAGCTGGCACGAACCCTGCCACCGCCACCGCACCGCCACTACGGACGGCCGCCGGGGCGCGCATGCCGCGGCCGCCCGCACCGGGCCATGCCGAAGATCTGGCGGGCGACATCGACGGTGATCAGCCGCTCCCCCGTGCGCTTATCCCGCATGTGCGGGGTGCCACGATGCGGTCCATTCGCTGGAGCCGTCTTGGCCTAGGCGTCTGGCAAATGCGCCTTGATGGCTTTGGCGGTGATCTGGGCGATGCGCGGCTTGTGCGTGTGGCGCCCGGCGCTGTGTTGCCCGATCACGGCCACGATGGGACCGAGCTGACGATGGTGCTGGCCGGCAGCTACGCCGATGCGCACGGCACCTACCGCGCGGGCGACCTATGCGAGTTGGATGATGCGACCTCGCATCAGCCGATCGCTGATCCGCGCGAGGGCTGCGTGTGCCTGTTGGCGAGCGAGCGGCCGGCCAAGTTCGCAGGCCTGTTGCCCCGGCTTTTGCAGCCCCTGTGGGACAGCCGCGCATAAGAGCCGGTTCGCCTTAGGTTCAAGCAGGACCGGCGCTTATCGGCGGCGGCGGGCGGGCGGCCGGTCGCGGACGGCGCCCCTCAAGCTCGATCGCGTTTGGCGACGGCATCAAACGCCATGAGATCACGCATCAACGCTTCAAACTGGTCGAGCGGCACCATGTTGGGCCCATCGGACAGCGCGTTGTCAGGATCATCATGCGTCTCAATGAACAGGCCCGCGACGCCGACCGCGATCGCTGCGCGCGCGAGGACAGGCACGAAGCGCCGGTCGCCGCCGGAACTGGCGCCCTGTCCGCCGGGCTGCTGCACCGCGTGGGTGGCATCGAAGATCACGGGCGCGCCGGTTTGCGCCATGATGGCGAGGCTGCGCATGTCGACCACCAGTGTATTGTAGCCAAATGACGCGCCGCGCTCGGTCAACAGCACGTTCGCGTTGCCGCTGTCGACGACCTTGGCGAGAACGTTTTTCATGTCCCAGGGCGCCAGGAACTGCCCCTTTTTGATTTTGACCACGCGGCCGGTGCGTGCAGCGGCCACCAGCAGATCGGTCTGGCGGCATAGAAAGGCAGGGATCTGAATCACGTCCACGTGAGGGGCGACCAGAGCGCATTGCTCACGTTCGTGCACATCGGTGACGATCGGCAGGTCAAGTTCAGCCTTGATCTGCGCGAAGACCTCAAGCGAGGCTTCCAGGCCCAACCCGCGCGCACCTTTGAGCGATGTCCTGTTGGCCTTATCGAAGCTCGATTTGAAGATCAGCGGCAGGTTGAGGCGCGTCGCGATGGCCTTGAG
>JBCBKF010000207.1:0-4473 GCA_038522255.1 Pseudomonadota bacterium | reverse complement strand
TTCTTGGCACGGTCCTCACGCAGATCGCGGGTGAGCGAACCTACGCCATCGAAGGCTCGGTGTTCGTCGCGGGAAGCCTTGTGCAATGGCTGCGCGATTCGCTCGGCATTGTCGATGTGGCGAGCCAGACCGAGGAATTAGCGCGCTCGATTTCGTCGAGCGGCGGGGTCACCATTGTGCCTGCTCTAAGTGGGCTTGGCGCGCCGCACTGGAAGGCCGAAGCGCGCGGAGTCATCAGCGGGCTTTCCTTTGCCAGCGGCAAGGCTGAACTGGCGCGTGCAGCGTTGGAAGCGATGGCGCATCAGACCCACGACCTCGCCGAAGCCTTCGCCGCCGATGGCACGCGCTGGGAGACCTTGCGCATCGATGGCGGGATGGCGGCCAACGATTGGATGGCTCAGGATCTTGCCAATATGCTTGGCATCACGGTTGAGCGTCCCGGCTTCGTCGAGACGACGGCGCTGGGGGCAGCGATGCTCGCCGCAGCGGGCGCGGGACTTTACGATGATCTGGCCAGCGCTGCGGCGAAAATGTGCGGGAGCCTCAAGCGCTTTGAGCCTGACATGGACGACGAAACGCGGCAGGAACGCATGGAGCGGTGGCGCAAAGCGCTGGCGGCGGCGTAAACACGCGCGCCCCCATATAGACGACTAAAGCCCGCCCAATTCGCGCCCGATACGTTCCTGAAAGGCGCGCGCGGGCGAGGCACCCATCTCAAAATTCTGCCGCCAGGCATCGTCAAGGCGCGCAATGCGGCGATGCAGGCGCTCGGTCTCGGCGATCAGTTCGCGGGTTTCCGGCTCCAGCCGGGCGAGTTGGTCTGCATCCGATGGGCGATCCAGGGGCAATGTGCCGTGCAGCCGCACCTGCCGGGAGCTCAGCTCTCCGGAAAAGAAAGCGCGCTGGTTCAACAGCCATGCAAGCACATGCATGATCCGCGTCGTGGTTTTCAGACCCTCGGTCGAAAGCGCGAGGCGCGCCATCGCGTCATCGTGCGGGGTCAGGCCCGGCTCCGGCTCGGGCGACAGGGCCCCTTGTGCAAACACTGCGCGCACATCGTCGGCCAGGACGAGGGCCTCGGAGTAGAGCGCCTCGATAATGGGCTGGGAGAGGGAGGGTGTAAGGCTCATGACTGGTATCAATACCGATTCAACATGGCGCTACGCTGTATGCGCGCAGATCGCCAGCGGGGTATGGTTACTATACCGTCAAATTTGCAGCTTCGTGCCTCGCTGGGACAATTAGCCTGCGTTGGCTCGCGGGCCTTACGCAATGATATCAGGGATCAGCGAATCCTCGATAATCGCGATCTGATCTTTCAGGCGCAGCTTGCGCTTCTTGAGCCGCGCGATCTGGAGCTGATCGACAAAACCCTTTTCCTGACCGGCTTGGGTCAGCGCGGCAATCGCGGCGTCAAGATCGCGGTGCTCGGAACGCAGCAATTCCAGTTTCTTTTGAAGCTCGGCTTCGTTCATGGTGGTCGCGCGCTATCCTTCGCCAAGAGGGTGTCTTATCGCCTGAATGGGCGCAGCTCTAACCGATTTCCTGGCCAATGGCAGCTTCAATTCACCCCGTCATAGACCGGGGGTGTCGCGTTAAGGGTTTGTAGCGCTTTGCAAGCCAGCTTGATGTGTGTTTGATTGCTTTTGCGCTTTGGCGAAACACTCGCCGAGTCGCTTTCCGGGGGCATTCCCCCGCTTGTACAGGAGAACGAATATGGCCCTATCTGAAGGCGGTTCACAGTTCACTTCGGGAACCGCATCTCACGTCCATGCCCTCCAGTCCAAACATGCCGGCCTTGATGCGCAATTGCGCAGGGAAATGGCCCGGCCATCGCCCGACCCGGCGACCGTGCAATATCTCAAGAAACGAAAACTCGCTTTGAAAGAAGAGATCGCCCGTCACTAAGACGCGCGACGGTGCAAATGGTTGGCGGGGCGCTTTTTGCGTCCGAAGGGGAAGCCTAAGTGCCCCGCAAGCCGCGCGCGCCCTTTTGATTTTTCCCGTCGATCGGCGTAGGCGCTAAGGCACTCATGACCGCCGCCGCCTCCGCCCGCCAGATCCTCACTCGCCTGCACGAGGTCATGGCCTCGCGCCTCCACGCGCAGGCCAAGCTTGATCGCGTGGTCGAGATTATCGGCGAAAGCCTGACGAGCGAGGTCTGCTCGATCTATCTTCTGCGCGAAGGCATGCTCGAACTGTTTGCCACGCGCGGCCTCAACAAGAGCGCGGTGCACGTCACCCGCATGGCCATCGGTGAGGGACTGACCGGCGTCATCGCCGACAATGTCGAGACGCTCAACCTCGCCGAAGCGCGCGCGCACCCCGACTTCCAGTACCGTGCGGAGACAGGCGAGGACAAGTTCCATTCCTTTGCCGGCGTTCCCATCGTCTATCGTGAGCGCGCGGTCGGGGTTTTGTGTGTCCAGCATGTCGAGCCGCGCCGCTACGAAGAGGTCGAGATCGAAGCGCTGCAGACCACCGCGATGGTCTTGTCCGAGCTCATTGCCAACGCAGACCTGGTCGACGAGGAGGAAGCGCGCGGCCTTTCCCGTGAACAGACCGGGCCGCAAACGATCACGGGTCTCACGCTGGTCAAGGGGCTGGGCGCTGGCCAGGCGGTCTACCACCAGCCGCGCGTCCAGATCACGCAGGTCATGGCCGAAGACACCGAAGCCGAACGGCAGCGCGTCTACCGCGCCTTTGACAAGATGCGCGAACAGATTGACGATCTGGCCAATCAGGCGGAGTTCGGCGGAAAGGCGGGCAAGGGCGGCGAGCATGAAGAGGTGCTCGAGACCTACAAGATGTTCGCCTATGACGAAGGTTGGTCGCGGCGCATCAACGAAGCGATCGATTCAGGCCTCACTGCCGAAGCGGCGATCGAACGCGTCCAGCAGCACACCCGCATGCGCATGCGCGAGATTGACGATGCGCTGCTGGCGGATCGCATGCACGATCTGGAGGATCTGGCGAACCGCCTCTTGCGGATCGTTTCGGGCCAGCTGGGCACTGCAGCGGCGCAAAGCCTGCCCAAGGATACGATCCTGATCGCACGCAATCTGGGTCCGGCTGAATTGCTCGAATATGATAAACGGCGGTTGAAGGGGGTTATCCTCGAAGAAGGCTCGCTCACCGCGCATGTCGTGATCGTCGCGCGCGCCATGGGAGTGCCCGTTCTGGGCCGCGCCAATCACGGTAAAGGGGGGCTGCGCGCGTGCATGCGCGATGGCGATGAGGTGTTGCTGGATGCGGGCGCAGGCACTGCCACCGTACGTCCGAGCGCGCAGGTGGCCGACGCTTTCGCGGCCCGCTTTGCCAAATCGCGCGAGCGCCAGGCGGCTTACGCCAATCTGCGCGATGTCGAACCCTTCACCCGCTGCGGCACCCGTATTCAGGTGATGATGAACGCCGGGCTTCGCGACGATATCAGCGCGCTTGCGATGACGGGCGCGGACGGGGTGGGCCTGTTTCGCACAGAGTTTCAGTTCCTGGTCTCCGCCACACTGCCTCAGCGCGAGCGGCAATTGCGGCTCTATCGCGACGTCCTGGACGCGGCCGGCGACAAGCCGGTGATTTTCCGCACGGTGGACATCGGCGGCGATAAGGCGGTGCCTTATTTGGCGAGCGATATCGCGGCGAGCGATGAGAACCCCGCAATGGGCTGGCGCGCGCTGCGGCTTGCGCTGGAACGCGAAGGCTTGATGAAGGCGCAGGCGCGCGCGCTGCTGGAAGCGGCGGCGGGCCGCTCGCTGTATGTCATGTTCCCGATGGTGTCTGAACCATGGGAGTTTGACGCGGCAAAGACGGTGTTCGATGAACAGCTCGCCTTTTTGCGATCCAAGAAGAAAATGGTCCCCGAACACGTGCGTTTTGGCGCGATGCTCGAAGTGCCCGCGCTTGCAGAGATGCTCGATCTGCTGCTGCCCAAGCTGTCGTTTCTATCGGTCGGCACCAACGATCTCACCCAGTTCCTGTTTGCCGCAGATCGCGCCAATCCCAAGATCGCCGAACGCTATGACTGGCTCAGCCAACCGATTATCCGCTTCCTGCGCCGCGTGGCTCATGCCTCGATCGGAACCGGTGTGGATGTCGGGGTGTGCGGCGAGATGGGCGGACGACGGCTTGAGGCGCTCGCGCTGCTGGGTATCGGATTTCGCCGCTTGTCGATCACGCCCGCAGCGGTGGGACCTATTAAGGAATTGGTGCGCCGCGTGGAGCTCAATGAGCTGTCGAATGCGATGATCGAATGGCTGAGCGATCCGAGCGTCGATCTGCGGCGCGCGCTGACCGATTGGGCCGTGGAGCGAGATATCGAAGTGGATTGAGCCACAGCGCAGGATGCGGGTCTGGATTTTACGCCGGGGTGTTCGTGCACTTCATCAGGCCAAAAGTCGCTTCGCAGTCAGCTTATCCTTGACTTGCACACTTCGGACCGATTGTGTGGTACAAGCGTAAAAATACGAAGATTGC
>JBCBKF010000206.1:0-4477 GCA_038522255.1 Pseudomonadota bacterium | reverse complement strand
CGCCTGCCGCATTGCCTGGCCCATCGCTCGCATTGGCCTGACCAGTGTCGATCTTGCCCAGTTTCTGCGCCAGGCCTTCCAGCTGCAGGCTCATCACTCCGTCAACAGCCTTGGAGATCACGGGAATTTCATACCGCATCGGACCGCCAACATTGTATTCCCACACAATCCGCGTCGCCGTGCCGCCCTCGACATCGACAGTGCTGAGCGCGATCGTAAGCACGCCTGTGACCGGCTCGCTTTGCAAGGGCCCCAGCGCGCCGACCATCCGCAAAGCGCTCTCGGGATAGGCCTGGATCACCCGCATGTGCTCGACACTGCCTTCCAGCGTGAAACGATCAGGCTCGCTCACCTCTGGGATCTTCTCACAAAAACACCCACCTGCCTGCGGGGTCAGGCGCAGATTTGAGGCATCAGCCGACCAGGTGTGCTGCGAAGACCACCACTGCGCAGGAGAAATAAGCGCGAGCCAGGTGGCCTTCAAATCGGCCTCCACAAACGCGACATCGCGCGTGACAAAGCCGTTCTCGCTCGACTGGACCACCTCTGCCTGCGCCGCCGTCGCCATCAACACAGCGGGAACACATGCCGCCGCAACAATCATGTTCTTCATGATTTTCCCTTCCTCCAACGCAGCAGCTTAAGAGAAGCGGGCAATCTCGAAAAGCCCCGCGCGCAAGCGGTGGTCAGGCCAGTATGCCGTCGATCCGGCGAGCCACTTCGTCGATCCCCGACATGCCATCAATGCGGCTGACAATGCCGCGCGCTTCGTAACCCGGCAGGATCGGAGCCGTTTCCGAACGATACACGCCCATCCGCTTGCGAACGGTTTCCTCATTATCGTCCGGGCGGCGCTTGAATTGCGTGCCGCCGCAAGCGTCGCACACACCTTCCACGCTCGGCGGGTTGGCGGTGTCGTGATACAGAGCGCCGCAATTGGCGCAGGAGAACCGGCCGCAAATCCGCTTTACCAGCGCGTCTTCGTCCACCTCAAGCTCGATCACATGGTCGAGGCTGCGGCCGTGCTTTTCGAGGATTTCGTCAAGTTGTTCGGCCTGCGCCGCGGTGCGCGGGTAGCCATCGAAAATCGCGCCCGTATCCGCATCAAGCGCGGCGATATTATCGTCGATCAGCTGCGAGACAATGTCGTCGGAAACCAGGTCACCGCGGTCCATGATCGTCTTTGCTTTCAGGCCTACAGGAGTTTCAGCCTTGACCGCTGCGCGCAGCATGTCGCCGGTGGAAAGCTGCTTCATGTTGTGCCGCTCAACGAGGCCGGCGCTCTGCGTGCCCTTGCCCGCGCCCGGAGGCCCCAGAAGAATGATGTTCATGCCTATCCCCGATTACCGCGCGGCGGAACGCTGCAACGGCCCTTGTTCTGAAAACGCCCCCAATGCGCTATCGCCTGCGGCCCTTCAACTTGGCCTTTTTGATTAGGTTATCATATTGATGCGCAAACAGATGCGACTGGATCTGCGTGATCGTATCGACCGTCACATTGACCACGATCAGCAGGCTGGTCCCGCCCAGAAACAGCGGAACCCCCGTCTGCCGGATCACGTATTCCGGCAGGACGCACACGAATGTGAGGTAAATCGCGCCGACCACCGTGATACGCGTCAGCACATATTCAAGGTAATCCGCGGTGCGCTTACCTGGGCGGATGCCGGGAATAAAGCCGCCGTTCTTTTTCAGATTGTCCGCCGTCTCTTCCGGGTTGAACACCACTGCGGTGTAGAAAAAGCAGAAGAAGATAATCCCGATGGCGTAGAGCGACAGATAGATTGGCTGCCCGGGTGCAAGATACTGGTTCAGCTGCTGAATGACGAAGCCGAAATTCGTTTCGGTGTCGATCGAATTCGCACCGAGATTGGAAATCGTCAGCGGCAAGAGCAACAGCGAGCTGGCAAAGATCGGCGGGATGACACCGGCCGTATTCAGCTTTAGCGGGAGATACTGGTTTTCAGCCTGGACCATGCCGCGCTGCGTAGCGCGCTTGGGGTATTGCACCAGCAAGCGCCGCTGCGCTCGTTCGACAAAGCTGATGAGCAGGATCAGCCCGATCACCATCGCGATGAAGAATATGATGATGCCTGAGGAGATTGCACCGGTGCGCCCGCCTTCGAAAAGGTTGCTGGCAAAGGTCGGGAACTGCGCGACAATGCCCGCCATGATGATCAGCGAGACGCCATTGCCGATCCCGCGGCTGGTGATCTGCTCGCCCAGCCACAGCAGGAACATGGTGCCCCCGACCAGGCTGATCACCGCGCCGATACGAAACGTGTAGCCCGGCTGGACCACCGCTTGGATACCCTGCGCACCGGCCAGCGTCTCAAGCCCAAGCGCGAGGAAATAGCCCTGGATTGCGCACAGGAAGACGGTGCCATAACGGGTATATTGGTTGAGCTTTTGGCGGCCCGTTGCGCCCTCTTTCTTGAGTGCGGCGAGCGTCGGGTGCAACGCGGAGGCCATCTGCACAACGATCGAGGCGGTGATATAGGGCATGACGCCCAACGCAATCAGGCTCATCCGCTCCAGAGAGCCGCCCGAAAACGTGTTGAACAGGTCCAGTACCCCGCCGCGCGCCAGATCGGCAAGGTTCTGCAGCGCCGCCGGGTTAACACCTGGAAGTGGTACGAAGCTGAGGAACCGAAAAACGATCAGCGCGCCCAGCGTAAACCAAATGCGCTGGCGAAGCTCTGTCGCCTGCGCGAAATTGCCAAGATTGAAATTGCTGGCGACGTTGTCTGCGCGTGATGCCATTGTGGGCTCTTTATTCCTGATCTTGCGCGGGGCGATACCGGCCCACGGCAGCTAGCTTAGAGCAGCAACGTAGGAACCGAGGGACCCATTGTCGAACCCCCCGGCTAACCTTTCGTGGAATTATTCACTCGCAGCAGCTTTTGCGGCCTTGACCTCAGCGTTGATGGGCGCGGTTACCTCGACGCTGCCACCGGCCTTTTCGACTGCCGCGATCGCGCCCTTGGTGGCGCCTGCCACGACGAACTTGGCTGATGCGGTGATCGCACCCTTGCCAAGCAGCCGTACGCCATCCTTGCCGCCGCGCACCAGACCGGCACTGCGCAGAGCCTCTTGCGTAATGTCCGCCTTGGCGTCGAGCTTGCCAGCGTCGATGAACTTCTGGACCATGCCGATATTCACCTCAGCAAAGTCCTTGCCAAACGGATTGTTAAAGCCGCGCTTCGGCAGGCGCATGTGAAGCGGCATCTGGCCACCTTCAAAGCCCTTGATAGCGACACCCGAACGGCTCTTCTGGCCCTTCTGGCCGCGCGCTGCGGTCTTGCCTTTGCCAGAGCCAATGCCCCGGCCCACACGCATCCGGCCCTTGCGGGCACCATCGTTATCTTTGATTTCGTTGAGTTTCATGTCTTGCACTCGCTTTCGCTTTAGTTCGCGCTGAAAGGTAAGCTCCCGCTGTGCTGCGGGGCTTCGAATATGGTTTAATCGACGATCTCGACCAGATGCGGGATCTTTTCAACAGCACCGCGCACCTCAGGGGTGTCCTGGCGTTCAACCACCTTGTGCATCTTGTTTAGACCCAGGCCGATCAGGATCTTGCGCTGACTTTCCGGGCGACGGATCGGCGAGCCGATCTGCTTGATCTTGATAGTAGCCATTGCCTGTTACTCCACAATCGCGGCGGCGTCAGCCTCCGCTTCGACTTCGTTGACCTTGCCACCGCGACCCAGAAGATCTGCGACCTTCTTGCCGCGGCGCTGCGCCACTGACTTTGGCGAAGTCTGGTCGGACAGCGCCTCAAAGGTGGCGCGGATCATGTTGTAGGGGTTGGACGTGCCGACCGATTTGGTCACAACGTCTGCAACGCCCAGGCTCTCGAACACGGCGCGCATCGGACCACCGGCAATGATGCCGGTTCCGGGAGGCGCGGTGCGAACGGTGACCTTGCCCGCGCCAAAGCGGCCATTGCCGTCATGGTGCAGCGTGCGGCCTTCCTTCAGAGGCACGCGGATCATCTTCTTGCGCGCGGCAGCGGTCGCCTTGGTGATCGCTTCAGGCACTTCGCGCGCCTTGCCATGACCAAAGCCAACGCGGCCCTGACCATCGCCAACCACGACGAGGGCTGCAAATCCAAAGCGCTTACCGCCCTTCACCGTCTTGGAGACGCGGTTGATGTGCACGAGTTTCTCGATGATGCCATCATCTTCTTCTTCGCGCTTGCCACGCCCACCATCACGGCCGCCACGACCGCGACCGCGGCCACCGCCACGATCATCGCCGCCCCGACCACGCCCTCGGCCACGGCTCTGCTGCTCGGCAGGAGCGGCATCGCCAGAACCGGGTGTCTCGGCCTCGGCCTTAGCCTTTTGCACTTCGACCGTATCGCCTTTCTGCGGGGTCAGAGCCTCTTCGACCTTCGCTTCGGCGCTGTTTTCGGTCTTCTCGTTTTCAGCCATCATCAAAACTCCAGCCCGCTTTCGCGAGCGGCATCGGCCAG
>JBCBKF010000205.1:0-4520 GCA_038522255.1 Pseudomonadota bacterium | reverse complement strand
ACGGGCTCGACTTCATCGAAGCGGTAAAAGAAATCAAGGAGCTGTGCCCCCACGCCAAGACGTCTGGCGGCCTCTCCAACCTCTCTTTCAGCTTCCGCGGGAACGAAACGGTGCGCCGCGCTATGCATTCGGTGTTTCTCTACCACGCGATCCCGGCCGGGTTTGACATGGCGATCGTCAATGCCGGCCAGCTCGACGTTTACGACACGATTGACCCCGTGCTGCGCGAGGCGTGCGAAGATGTCATCCTCATGCGAACCCCCAAGCACTTGGTCGAGGGGGAGGAGACCGCGACCGAGCGGCTCATCAACCTTGCCGAGAGCTTCAAGGGCAAGAGCAAGGAAGACGACAAGCAAGCGGCCGAATGGCGCGGGTGGGAAGTTACCAAACGCCTCGAACACGCGCTCGTCAAAGGCATCGACGCGCATATTGTAGATGACACCGAAGAAATGCGTGCCGCGACCGAACAGGCAGGCGGACGCCCGATCGAGGTCATCGAAGGCCCGCTGATGGACGGCATGAATGTCGTTGGAGACCTGTTCGGATCAGGCAAGATGTTCCTGCCGCAAGTCGTCAAATCGGCGCGTGTCATGAAAAAGGCCGTGGCGCACCTCATCCCCTTTATCGAGAAGGAGAAGGAGCTGCTGCCCGAAGCCGAGCGGACCGCCAAGGGCACGATCATCATGGCGACCGTGAAGGGCGATGTGCACGATATCGGCAAGAACATCGTGGGCGTTGTGCTTCAGTGCAACGGATATGAGGTCGTGGACCTAGGCGTAATGGTCCCCTGGCCCGACATCCTTAAGGCGGCGAACGACAACAAGGCGGATATGATCGGCTTGTCGGGCCTCATCACGCCCTCTTTGGATGAGATGGTGACCGTCGCTGAAGAGATGCAGCGTTCGGGCATGAGCATGCCGCTGCTGATCGGCGGCGCGACGACTTCCAAGGTTCACACCGCGCTCAAGATTGATCCCAATTACGAAGGCCCGGTGATCCACGTGCTCGATGCAAGCCGCGCGGTTGGCGTCGCCTCCAAGCTGCTGTCCGACACCCAGCGCGACGAATATGTCGAGGAGGTGGCGAGCGATTACGTCAAAGTGCGCGATGCGCGCAGCGGCAAGGCCCCCAGCCAGTTGATGAAATTGGATGAGGCGCGCGCGAACTTCTACGACGCCTTCCTCTCCGACAAGCCTGCCCCGCCGCTTGAGCCCGGCGTGCACGTTTATGATGACTGGGATCTCGCGGATCTGGTCGACTACATCGACTGGACCCCGTTTTATCGCGCGTGGGAATTGCACGGCACCTATCCCAAGATCCTCGACGATGAGGTTGTGGGCGAGAGCGCCCGCGCGCTGAAGGTCGATGCGGATGCGATGCTGGAAAAGATCATCTCGGAAAAATGGCTGACTGCAAAGGGCGTCGCAGGCTTCTGGCCCTGCGCGCGCGATCACCATTGCCCTGATGATGTGATGATCCACCGCGTCCGGCGCGAAGAGAATATTCGCCTCCCCTTCTTGCGCCAACAGATCAAGAAGAGCCGCGACCGCGCCAATATGTGCCTCGCGGACTTCATTGATCCGGCGGGTGATTGGATCGGTGGCTTTGCCGTCGGCATTCACGGCATCGAGCCGCACATTGCCCGCTTTCAGGCCGACAAGGACGATTATTCGGACATTCTGCTGAAAGCGCTGGCCGATCGCTTTGCCGAGGCTTTTGCCGAGCGCCTGCACCAGCACACCCGCACCACGCTGTGGGGCTACGCGCCGGGCGAGCAGCTCACCAATGAAGCGCTGATCAAGGAACAATATCGCGGTATCCGCCCAGCACCCGGATACCCGGCGTGCCCCGATCACTCCTTGAAGCCCATCCTGTTCGAACTGCTGGACGCTGAGAAGAACGTGGGCCTTACGCTGACTGAGAGCTTTGCGATGTATCCCACAGCGGCGGTCAGCGGCTTTTACTTCGGCCACCCAGAAAGCGCCTATTTCGGCGTTGCACGGATCGGGCGCGATCAGCTGGAAGATTACGCGGCCCGCCGGGGCGTGGACATGGCGACCGCTGAACGCTGGCTGCGGCCCAATCTGGACTAGGCGCAAGGCGTTTGATTTTGCGGCGCTGAGCGGCAAGAGTGCGTGGCCATGATCCGCATCATCCTTGCCGCATTGGCTCTCGCTCTTACGATGACCGCTTGCTCCGCTGAGAAAACCGAGACAGCCCCGCCCGCCGCGGTGGTGGTCGCTTTCGATCGCGAGACCGTCACGCCGCTCATCGCCGAAGGTGTGCGCAATTTCGAGAGCAATGAGGCGGTCGAAGCCAACGATCCCGTTCGCATCGCTTCGATCTCCAAGCTGATCATGGCGCTCGCAACCCTGCGGCTGGTCGATGAGGGCAAGGTTGATCTGGACGCGGATGTGTCGGACTATCTCGGCTTCCAAATCCGCTCACCCAATTTCCCCGATGCGCCGGTGACGCTAGCGCAATTGATGTCTCACCGCGCAGGCCTGCGCGATAAAGCGGGCTATATCATCCCGCTGGGTGAAAGCCTTCGGGAAAAGCTCGCTGATCCTGAGGCCTGGTACGCCGACGCGTCGCCAGGTGAAGCGCCATTCGAATACGCCAATCTGGGCTCTCCGGTGGTTGCGACGACCCTTGAAGCGGCGACGGGGGAGCGGTATGACGAGCTTCTCGATCGCCTCGTCTTCAAGCCGTTGGGCGTTACGGCCTGCATCAATTGGATCGGCTGTTCGCAGGACATGGTGAGCCGCGCGGTGGCGCTTTATCGCCACACTGGTGAGCCTGCGCGCGATTACCCGAGCGACCTGCCGCCCGGTTGCTCAATCCCCGTGGCCGAGGGCGTGGAATGCACGCTTGAAGGTTACGTCCCCGGCACCAACGCCAGCGTGTTCTCGCCACAAGGGGGCGTGCGCATCGGAATGCTGGATCTTGCCAAAATCGGCCAGGCCTTGCTCCAAGCCGACGATGCGGGCTTTCTCAAAGCCGAGACTCTGGCCCGGTTCGCTGGCTCCGCGGATGAGATGAAGAACCCCGAGCAAGAGTTCTTCTGCTCCTACGGCCTGCATTTTCACATGATCGACAGCGACCGGCCCGATTGCCTCGATAAGCTCATCGGAGGCGATACGCCCTATTTTGGCCATTCGGGGGAAGCCTATGGCTTGCAATCGGGCCTGTGGTTTTCGGAAAAGAGCGATCAGGGCTTTGTCTATTTCCGCACGCAAGTCCCGCCACCTGTGGGCGGCGAAGACACGGGCGGCTTTGTCCAAGGCGAAAAAGACCTGATCGCGCGGGCCATGGCGCAGCTTGCGAAACAACAAGGCGAGTGAGCGCAAGGATATGTCGCCCAGTCCACAGCTGAGTGGGAAAAGCGTCTTGATCGGCCAGAATTGCAATTGACCGCGCTCTTCGCATCCGCAACATGAGAGTGGCCTACCGGGAGCGATTCCGGTGTCTTTCGCGGGAGAGACTAGCGTTCTTCAAGGATGTTGGCGCCGAAGGAGCAACCGCCCCGGAAACTCTCAGGCAAACGGACCGCGATTTAAGGCACAGGCACTCTGGAAAGCGCTTGTCGGCACGCCCGCCAAGCCACCGAAGGGGAAGGCTGGACGCGCTTTTAAGCGCCCCGGCTCAAGCTCTCAGGTTTCCCGACAGAGGGGGCAGGAACGGCGCGCTGACTTGGTGCGTTAGGCTGCTTTCGGGGAACGCATTTTGAACGAGACAACCACCATCGAAGAAGGGTCCGAGAGCGGCGGTGAAGCCACGCCGCTGGCGACGCTTCCGTTGGATGCATGGCACCGCGCCAAAGGTGCTCGGATGGTCCCGTTCGCGGGCTATGCAATGCCGATCCAATACACGGGCGAGCATGGCGGCATCGTTGCCGAGCACGAGTGGACGCGCACGAGTGCCAGCCTGTTTGACGTATCGCACATGGGTCAACTCGCCGTGTGGGGCCCCGCAGAGGATCACGCCGAAGCCGCCGCGCAGGGCGCTGCTGCATTGGAAGCGCTGCTGCCCGGGCTTATCACTAGCCTGAAGGTAGGGCGCATGCGCTATTCGATGTTGCTTGATGAAGCAGGCGGCATCCTCGATGATTTGATGGTCACGAACGCGGGCCCTCGCATCAATCTGGTCGTTAACGGCGCGGTCAAATGGGACGATATCGCGCACCTGCGCGAGCATTTGCCGGACGAGATCACGCTCCATCATTACGACGACTTTGCCCTGCTCGCGCTGCAAGGGCCCAAGGCGGGTGAGGTTCTCGAAGATCTGATCCCGGGAACAGGCGCGCTGACCTTCATGACCGCTGGTCTGTTTGAATACGGCGGTGGCCATATCTGGGTTAGTCGCTGCGGCTATACGGGCGAAGACGGGTTCGAAATTGCCGTACATGAGGATGCGGTCGAGGGCCTGGCTGAAGCGCTGGTTGGCGATGAGCGAGTCCGCCCCGCTGCCTTGGTGCGCGCGACAGTCTGCGGCTTGAAGCGGGCCTCCCGCTCTATGGT
>JBCBKF010000204.1:0-4606 GCA_038522255.1 Pseudomonadota bacterium | reverse complement strand
CCGATGGCACGCTGATCGGCGACGACATCAAGGGATCGATCCATCAGGTCGGGGCGCATCTGGAAAACGCGCCCAGCTGCAATGGCTGGACCTTCTGGCATTACGAAAAGGGCGGCGAGGTGCTGCCGGTGGATGCGGCGCGTCAGCTGTATCTTCTGGCGAGCGAGGATTGATCGCGCCGCGTTATAAATGCGTCAACGGCCCCGCGCCCTCGGGACGGCGAGATGCGTCACAAGACGTTGGCCACCACCACAATAATTGCCACGGTGTAGACGAGAATGCTGATGAGGATGAAGGCAGGGTTGATCCGCTCGGGCACGCTGGCCCCGGCCAGTTCGGCAAACCTCTCGATCAGTTCGGGCCAGGTGTAAGAGACGAAATCGCCCTGCGACATCACCGACAGCAAGGTGCCATCGGCATCGACGATGGGCAGGCGGCGGAAACGTTCATTGGACATGATCCGCATCCAGTCCATCAGATCATCATCCGCCTTGGCCGTGCGCACTGGCGAGGTCATGATCTGCTCAACCTTGGTGGACTTTGGATCCAGCTCTTGGGCGATCAGGCGGCGAAAGATGTCGCGTTCGGTCATCATACCGACAACCTTGCGCGCTTCGTCGACCACGACAACAGATCCGTAATTGAATTGCGCCATCTGCTTGACCGCATCGAAAACGCTCGCAGATGGGGCGCAGACGAGCGGTTCGGGTTTGGTTTCAAATTCCTTGCGTTCGGAAATTTTCATTCAAGAGTATCCTCATAAAGATAGGAATAGCGGCGATGGCGGGAGGCGTCGCGGGTGAGGTCAAGCGCGCCGCGTCTCCGAAAAAACCGCTCCGGCACAAAGACGGCGATCCCGCGCGTTTTGGGCGAGGATCGCAGGGGTTCAGCTTTTCGTGGTCGGAGCACCATTTTTCGTCCTTGTGTGCGACTTTTTCTTCACAAGATTCAACGCTGCACACGGCGTTTGTTCCGAGTTCGCGAAAAATGAGAGCCGCCCGATTGCTCTGGATCAGAGGCCCGGCGCACAACCGTACCCACGTCTATCCCTGCGAGGAAGGGCGGTCATTACCGTGCAAAAGGAGGTGACGTGCCATTACAGATACGACCGGGTGCTTGCCCGGTCTCGTGATACGATCAGGGCCAGTTGCATCCTGTCTTAACGGGCAATGAACTGAAATTCCAGCTTAATTTTCTCTCGCTTGGTTGCAATTCATTTGCATCCGCAATCCAGTCTTTCACGTAGCTCGCTGTGGTTCGGGCGGGAAACCGAGCCGTCGGGGGCTTTGCTGCGTCGCGCGACAGTGCGGCGGTTCACCAAAGGAGGCCAAGTTGCCAAACTCAAAGCTGATCTACCTCGCCGGCATCACCGCCATTTCCCTCTCCCTCTCGGCGCAAGCTCACGCAGAAGGCCCCTATGTCGGTCTTAGCGGCGGGCTAGCCCTGCCCGAAGACAGCCAAAATGAGGGCCAATTCGATGCGACTGTCGCGGCTACGGATGATTTTGACGAAATTCCTGCCGAAACGCCGCTGGGCTGGACGACTGAATTCGACAATGGTTTCGCAATCAGCGGCCTTGCGGGCTACGCATTTGACAACGGGCTGCGGATCGAAGCGGAACTCTCTTACACGCGTTACGATGTCGAAACTCACAGCGGCCTAACAGTGGGCGGCGCGAACATCGATACGGTCGATGTTGCGGTGTTGACCCGCGGTCCCGCCGACGAAGGCAACCCTACCGTCGGCGAAGTGATTGCAGATGGGCAGGGCGATGTGACCAATTTCGGCCTTTTCGGTAACGTATATTACGACATCAACACCGGCAGCGGGTTTAAGCCATATCTTGGCGCAGGGCTCGGCTTCCAGGCGGTTGATGTCGAGTACGTGCCTTCGGGCGTCGATGTTGGCGATGATGATGACACGGTCCTGTCCTACCAGTTGATGGCGGGTGCCAGCTTCGACGTGTCGGACAAGGTCGCGCTGTTTGGTCAGTACACCTATCGCGCGGGCTTCGACGAAGCTGATATCGAACTCAACCTTCTGCCCGCCACACTGGGCGTGGAAAGCGCGCAGTCGATCATTTCAGCTGGTGTACGCGTATCGCTGTAACACCGTATTGATGCGTTGGGGGTAGCGTGCCTGGCGGGTGGTGGTGCCGGGCTGCTGCTGGGTTGATCGCTTGAATAGACCAAGGGGCCAGGCCTATTGGACTGGCCCCTTTTTGTATTTCTGCCCCCCGACCGGAAAGACAGTTTTGCTCTGTCATATGCGAGTGCAGCGCTCTATGGACCTGCCGCATGACAGTCTGGCTTTCTGTGTCCGTCCCGGCGTCTTTCGCGGCTTCGTCTGATCTTTGCTTCGCCCTCGCGGCGTCGGCACGCATTGCGTTTTGTACCTCTGATCAATGGGCGCGATGCGCCCGATCCGCAGGAGCCTGAGCATGACAGGAACGGTCACAATCCAGCCGATCGCCTACGCAGCGAGCCCGCAGGCCGAGACCGGCCCCGATGGTGCGGGCGCGATCCGGCTGGGCGGCGGGCTGGTCTATGCCAGCCGCTTTGCGCTGACTGTGCGCGAAGACGGGCGGGTGCTTGAACGCCGCCTGTTCGGCGTGCGCGAGGCGATGAAGGTCATCGGCGCGCTGGGCGGGCCGCTGGGGCGCGAGGCCGAGCTGCAATGGGAAAACCTCGCCAAAATCCATGCTCCGCTGCAATTGGGAGACCGCACGATCAGGCTCGATCAGCCGCAGATCATGGGTATCCTGAACGTCACGCCCGACAGTTTCTCGGATGGCGGCGAGTTCCTCGACAAGCCCGGCGAAGGCCGCGCGCACGCCGACGCCATGGTCGAAGCGGGCGCGGCGATCATCGACATTGGCGGGGAGAGCACGCGGCCCGGATCGGCGGCAACCTGGGAGGGTGATGAGAAGGATCGGGTGCTGCCCGCGGTGGAGTATTGCGCTGCAATGGGCGCTGCGATCAGCCTCGACACGCGCCGCGCCGGAGTGCTCGAAGCGGGGCTGGAGGCAGGCGCACACATGGCTAACGACGTCTCCGCAATGCGCTATGATGATCGGATGGCGGAACTGGTCGCTTCGACCGGTTGCCCTGTCGTGCTGATGCATGCTCCGGGCAGCGGCGATAATCTGCACGAAGGGGCAGGCTACACCGACGTGGTGAGCGAGGTGTTCGAGTTCCTCAAACTGGCCCGAGACAAGGCGATTGTGAATGGCATTGCTGAGGATCGGATCGTGCTCGATCCGGGCGTCGGGTTTGGCAAGTCGCTCAGCGACAATCTGGCGTTGATCAACGCGCTGCCCCTGTTCCACGCGCTGGGATCGCCGCTGCTGGTGGGCGCAAGCCGCAAGCGTATGATCGGCGCGCTCTCGAACGAGGAAAGCGCGCAGGATCGACTGGGCGGCTCGATCGCGCTGGCGATGCGGGCAATGGATGCAGGGGTACAGATCTTGCGGGTTCACGATGTCGCTGAGAGCGTGCAGGCGCGCAATGTGTGGCGGGGCCTGCGCGATGCAGCGCTCACCGACTTTAGCGGGGTGCCGGGATGATCGCTCCGACAAGGCCCGTCTCCAATCCGTCACGCGAAAGCGGCAAAGGCCCATGACAAGATCGAAAAAAGGAGACCTGACCATGCGCCATTTTGCCCTTCTGGCCGCCACCGCGGCTGCATTCACACTTTGCGCTGCGCCGCTGCTTGCGGATGGTCATACAGAGCCCCGTCAAGGCGCCAAAGAGCCGTCAGCTGTCAGCCTCACGCCTGATGAACTGCTCGCGCCCTATTACGCGCAGCTGCGCCAGAGCACAGTCCTTCCCAAGGCGGGCGAGGGCCCCGCGCTCGACACCGCGCAGACGCTGACCCGCATCGCCTTTGGCAGCTGCAACCACCAGTCCGCCAGCCAGCATATGTGGGATCAGGTGCTCAGCGCCAATCCGCAACTCTTCATGATGATCGGCGACAATGTCTACGGTGACAATGCGTGGGATGGCGACGCCGAGCTTACCAGCCTGCGAGAGTCCTACGCGCTGCAGGCCTCGCATCCCGAATGGCAGAAGCTGCGCGCCGCCGTGCCGATGCTGGCGACCTGGGACGATCATGACTTCGGCCTCAACGACAAGGGTGCAAGCTTCCCCATGCGCCGCTGGGCCGAGACGATGTTCGAGGAGTTCTGGGGCTCGAGCGAGGCCGTGCGATCGCGCCCCGGCATCTATGACAGCGCGATGGTAGGGCCAGAGGGGCAGCGCACGCAGATCATCCTGCTCGACACGCGCTTCTTCCGCTCTGATCTCAAGCGCTATCCCTGGCAGCGTGAGCGCCGTCCGCTGGGCAATTATGCGCCCGACACCGATCCCGCCTCGACCATTCTGGGCGCTGAGCAATGGGAATGGCTCGAAGCTGAGCTTGCCAAGCCTGCTGACATGCGCATCGTCGTCTCCTCGATCCAGATCATCACCGAGGCGCATGACTATGAAAGCTGGGAGAACTTCCCGCTTGAACGCACCAAGCTGCTCGATGCGCTGAACGCACGCGAGGAAAGCGGGCTGGTGCTTTTGTAAATGCCGCCCGAATGCCGGTCGCCTGACAAAAGCAC
>JBCBKF010000203.1:0-4619 GCA_038522255.1 Pseudomonadota bacterium | reverse complement strand
TGCAAGACTTCAACCAGGCTTTGGGGCAGCATGGTGACGCGATCGCGCCTCCCTTTAGCATTGCGGACGACAATCTGAAGCTGGCCGAAGTCGAGATCTTTGACGCGCAGGCGCAGCCCTTCTTGCGGTGTGATCCCGGCATCCGCGTACAGCTGCGCAAGCTTGTCGCGCGTGGGCGGATCTTTGAGATACTCGATCACGGTCACATCAACCTTGGAGAGGTTTTCAAGGATCGCGAGCGTCTTGCTTGAAGTCTTGCACTTTGGGTTATGCCAGATGGTCGCTTTCATAACGTCAATCTCCCGCCATTTTCGCTGTGCGAGCCTCTAACCCGCGCGCGGCAAAAATGCCACAGGCTGCGCCATTATGAGAATGACTTGCATTACTCATTGCCATTGCGAATAGGTTTCAATAGCCGCTGACCCGTGGGTGAATCGGTGCAATCAGCGCCAACACCCTTGGACGGAAGGCTTTTTTCTCAATGACAAGACATTCGCTGCGCAGCGCGCTTCTTTTCAGCTGCGCTTTGCTCGCGTTTCCAAACAGCGCTTTGGCCAATCAAGATACCGACCAAGACGAAGAAGCGAGCGGCGATGGCCGCATCACTGTCACCGGCGATGTGCTCTATTCGAACCAGGTGAACTCGGTCAAAACCCCGACCCCGATCATCGATGTGCCCCAATCGCTCACGATCACGACGCAGGAGCAAATCCAAGAGCAGGGCTTTGACAGCATCGGCGATATCGTCCTCTACACCCCGGGCGTCACCAATTCGCAAGGCGAAGGGCACCGCGATGCTGTCGTCTTTCGCGGCGTGCGCTCAACGGCTGACTTCTTCGTCGACGGCGTGCGCGACGATCTTCAATACTACCGCGGGCTCTACAATCTGGAGCAGGTCGAGATTCTGCGCGGGCCCAACGCGCTTCTCTTTGGTCGCGGCAGCACCGGGGGGGCGCTCAACCGCGTCACCAAAAAAGGCGTAATCGGCGATCAGTTCGTGGGCTTTCTGGTATCAGTAGACACGTTCGGAGCCTTCACCGGCCAGATTGATCTCAACTTCGCGACCAGCGAAAGCTCTGCCCTGCGGATCAACGCGGCCTATGAGAACCTGAACAACCACCGCGATTTTTATGATGGTGAGCGGATCGGCATAAACCCCACATTCCGCGCAGAGCTGGGCCCGGATACGATCATCGATCTTTCCTATGAATTTGCTGATCACAGCCGGTTTGTCGATCGCGGAATCCCTTCAAACGATGCGGGCGATCCGGCGGAGCAATTTGTCGACATCACCTTCGCGGACCGGGAAAACAACTTCCTCGAATTCGAAGCGCATGTCTTTCGCGGCACGATCCAACACGCCTTTTCCGATCAGTTCAAAGGCAATTTCACCGTATCATATGGCGATTATGACAAGGTCTATGCGAACCTCTTCCCGGTCGGGTTTAACGAGGAGACCGGGCTCGTTCGCCTCGATGGATATATCGACACGACGCAGCGGCAAAATCTCGTCCTCGCCGGCAATCTGATCGGCGAGTTTGAGACTGGCAGCATTCTGCACACGCTGCTGTTTGGCGCGGAATTCATCGATACGGTCAACAACAACGATCGCTTCAATCCGGTCTTTGCCACCAGCGCGGCGGATATCGCGGCAAACGAAGCGGCGGCAGCGGCAGGCAATCCGCTGCCCTTCCCCAATGCGCTTGGCCGGACGGATCAGGCCGATTTCCTGCCGGCGCGCCCGATCACGATCAACAATTTCACCGGGACCAGCGCGTTCATCGATGCCTCGGGCGCGGTGCAAACCCGCCCTGAAAGCTTCGCCTTCAGCGCGCTGAATGACGACACCGAAGCCGATGTGCGCGTGTTCTCGCTTTACATTCAAGACGAGATCGAACTGACCGACTGGCTTAATGTCGTGATCGGCGGGCGGTATGATCGCTTCGAGATCGAAGTCTTGAACGTTGCCAACGGCGACTTTCGCACACGCACCGATGAAGAATTCTCGCCGCGCGCTGGCCTGATCCTCAAGCCGCAGGAAAACATCTCGATCTATGCCAGCTATTCCGAGAGCTTCCTGCCGCGCTCAGGCGAGCAATTCGCCAATATCAACGGCAATAATGATGTGCTCGAACCCAACACCTTCACCAATCTGGAAGCGGGCATCAAATGGGATATCAATGAGCAGTTTGGTTTTACCGCGGCGGTGTTCGAGATCGAACAATCCTCGCCGGTCGTGTCCGATCTCGACGCAGGGCTGTTTGATATCATCGATACGCGCGTGCAGGGGTTTGAAGCGCAATTGCAAGGGCAGGTTGCCCCCTGGTGGTTTGTTTCGGCGGGCTACAGCTTCATCGATGGCGAACAGGCCAACAGCACGCTGCGACCGCGCGAATTGCCGGAGAACCAGTTTTCGATCTGGAACCAGTTCACGCCCACGGATCGGCTCGGCCTTGGCGTTGGTTTGACCGCGCAAGACGAAAGCTTTGCGGACAACGGGAACACTGTGACGCTGCCGAGCTATGCGCGCGTGGATGTGGCCGCGTTTTATGATGTCTCGGACAATCTGCGCCTGCAGGTGAATGTGGAGAACCTGTTTGATACGCAGTACTTCCCCAATTCGCACACCGCCGACAACATCACCGTGGGCGCGCCGCTCAATGCGCGCTTTACGATCACGGGCCGGTTCTAGTCGGCCTCATCCCCATCGGCTGCGGGCACGCGCAAAGCGGGGACAGCCTCGGCTGCGTCCGCCGCGCTGATGCCGGGGGCGGGCGCTGCGCTGATGCTCTCGCGCCGCTGTGCCACGCGCCCGGCACGCTGGATTGCGCGCACTAGCCTGGGATAGACGCCGCAGCGGCACATATTGGGCACCGCGGCTTCAATTTCTTCCACGCTGGGTGCGGTGTTGCGATCGATCAGCGCCGCCGCGCTCATGACAATGCCCGGCGTGCAAAAGCCGCATTGGATCGCCTGTTCGGCCACCATCGCTTGCTGCACGGGATGCGAACGATCGCGCGATAGGCCCTCGATCGTGGTGATGAAGCGCCCCTCTGCCTCGGCCAGAGTGATCTTGCATGATCGCAGCGCTGTCCCATCGACGATGACAGTGCACACCCCGCAAGAGCAATCGCCCCCGCCGCCCGCTTTGGTGCCGGTGAGGTTCATTGCCTCGCGCAGCGCGTAAAGCAGCGGGGTGCGCGGATCGAGATCAAACTCGACCGGGCTGCCGTTGATCGTCATGCGCGACATGGGTGTCGCCTACCGATTGTGAGCTTACGAGCGCCAGCTGTCGTCGATTTTGGAGACGCGGCGCTTCCACGCTTCAAAGTCGAAAACCCCTGCGCCGCCTTGCGATGTCATTACCGAGATATCGCGCTGATGCACATCGACGACCTCTTGCGGGACAACCGTGGGATTGCCCATGCCAACCGTCGCCACCTGGATCTCGCAAGCGCGCTGGAGCGACCACATTTTGACAAACATGCCCTGGATCGTCTTGTCCATCACCACCGGGCCATGATTGCGCAGCATCAGGATGGTCTTATCGCCCAGATTTTCGACCAGACGCTCGCCTTCCTCTGGGCGCACTGTGACGCCTTCGAAATCGTGATAGCCCATCTGATCCTGAAAGTTGCAGGCGTAGAAATTGGTCGGCATCAGGCCATCTTCATGGCTGCACACCGCCATGGTCGCCGTGGTGTGCACGTGGCAGATGGCGTCCGCGCGCTCGCCCAGATGCTTGTGGAAATAGGCGTGCTGCGTAAAGCCCGCTTTGTTGACCATATAAGGCGAGCCGCCGACATTGTTGCCCTCGACATCGATCTTGACGAGGTTTGAGGCGGTCACTTCATCATAGAGCAGGCCAAAGGGGTTGATGAGGAAGGTGTCTTCCTCCCCCGGCACCTTCAGTGAGATGTGGTTATAGATCGATTCCGACCAGCCCAGATGATCAAAAATGCGATAGCACGCGGCGAGATCGAGCCGCGCCTGCCACTCTTCCTTACTGACCTGTCCTTCAAGGCTGCTGTCGGGTTTGAGCTGGGTTGCCATTTCGTCTGATCCCTCCGGATTTGTTCGTTTGATAGCGATATCGCATAGCCGAGGGGGACAGCACAAGCGCTGCTTTGCGCCTGCAAAGCCGTTTCGCTTTGCCAAGCCAATGCCGCACGGCTAGGCGCGCGTTTCACAAATGAGCGGCGAGACGATCTCTTCGGGCAGCGAAGCCCCAGCGCAAGCCGCCCCAAGCTCTGGCTCGAGCAACGCCAAGCTGACGCGCGGCTCGATCACAGGGCACCTGGTGGGCCAGACATTGCCAGCGATCATCGGGGTCGCCGCGATCATGTCGATCGGGCTGGTCGATGCCTATTTCATCGCACAATTGGGCAGCGATGCGCTGGCGGCAATCGCGTTCATCTTCCCGATCTCGGTCGCGCTCACATCGCTGGGCGTGGGCGTTATGGTCGGGATCAATTCGGTGGTCGCGCGCGCGCTGGGCGAAGACGACATGGCCAAAGCGGGGCGCCGCGCCAATTTCGGGATCCTGTTTGCGCTCGCCTGCGGGCTTATCATGGGCGGCACGCTGTACCTGCTCGTCGATCCGCTCTTCACGCTGATGA
>JBCBKF010000202.1:0-4664 GCA_038522255.1 Pseudomonadota bacterium | reverse complement strand
GCGGGTCTCGCGCTTGCCGGGTGTTCGACCACCGCGTCCTTCAACTCGGACTACGATGAGCTGCAGGATTTCAGCAATTACAAGACTTTCGCATGGGCCGATGAGAGCCCGATGACGACTTACGGCAAGACCCGTATTCCGCCCACGGCCGAGCCCAAGATTTCGCGCCAGATCCGTGCTGAGCTGGAATCCAAAGGTTACACCTATGTCGCCGACAAGGAGCGTGCAGACTTTGCAGTCGCGTTCTCGATTGGCACGCGCGTGGGCCAGGAGGTGGTCCAGAGTCCCACCTATTTCTACGGCAATAGCGCCAATTGGCGGTGGGGCAGGGGCTATTACCCCTCGGCGGCGCGCGCCTATCCGCGGGCGGCCTATCCTGCGCGGGTAACGGCCTATCCGGCCACGGTCAGCACAGTGGAAAGTTACACGGAGGGCACGCTGGCAATCGATATCTTTGATGTCGAGCGCAAGTCGCCAGTGTGGCACGGAGCCGGAGTGAAGACCCTGAGCAGATCCGAAGAGCGCGGCCAAAACATTTTGTCGGACCCGGCGAAGATACGCGAAGGCGTAGCCAGTATCCTTGCGGATTTTCCGCCCGAATAGGATTTTGGCTGTCGGCTCGGCAGTGGGATTAGGCAGTGGGGCTCGGCGGTGAGGCTCTGCGTTCCGCTGCTCCTACCCCATGAGTTCGCGCACGAAGGGGATCAGTCCGGTCTGGCGCGTGCGCCGCATGCGTTCCGCATCCAGCACTTCGCGCACCCGGTCAAAGCATTCCTCAACATCATCGTTGATGACGACGTAATCATATTCGGCCCAGTGGCTGATTTCAGCGCGGGCCCGCTCCATTCGCGCATCGATCACGCTATGGCTGTCTTGCGCGCGCGCTTCGAGGCGGCGGCGCAATTCAGGTAGACTGGGGGGCAGGATAAAGACGCTGACCACGTCCTGCTGGTCCTTCTGATAAAGCTGCTGGGTGCCTTGCCAGTCAATATCGAACAGATAATCGCGTCCTGTTTTCAACCCCTCGCGGATCGCGCCTTTCGGGGTGCCATAGCGATAGCCGAAAACTTCGGCCCATTCGTAGAAATCATCGCCTTCCACCATGCGATCAAACTCGGTATCCGATACGAAGTGGTAATGCACACCATCCTGCTCGGATGGCCTGGCGGGGCGCGTGGTGGCCGACACCGACAGGTCAATCGCGGGGTCCGCTTCCAGCAACATGCGTGACAGGGTGGTTTTACCAGCCCCGCTGGGTGATGAGAGGATGAAGAGCAGCCCGCGCCGCTTTAAGGTGTTGGTCTGGATCGGTCCCGGGATCCGTTGCTTGCCTGTCTGTTCGCCCATCGCCACGCCGTGCGTTAGGCGCGCGGCATAATCAAGGGGCAGAAGCGCCGGTTTGCGCGTCTTCTTTGGCGGCGAGACGGCGACGGCGCGCTTTTCCGCGATCGTAAAGCGTCTTGAGCGCGAGGCCACCAACCACCAATCCGAGCCCCGCGCGTGAGCGGGTTGCAACCTTGCTGGCGCTGTAGAGGGCCAGAGTTCTTACAATCGTCCGCCCATCCAGCAGCGCTTCGGCGTCCTCGTCGCTTTGTGCCGATTCTTGCGCAATTCGGCGCTCGACAGAGCGGCGAAAAAGGTTCGATGCCGAACGCAGGACAATGTCGGCGATAAGCAGATTGGTTGCGATGCTGGGGCTTGGCATAAGATGCGCGGGGGCGGCGACGCGATCAGCGCGCTTCTCGCTGCGCTTTTGCTTGAGGCGTTCGATTTTGGTTCTTGCCATTTGATTTCTTACTGGCCGTCCAGATCTTGCATAAGCTCAAGCCGGGCGGTTCATTCTGCCTATTTTTTGCGGCCGAAATCCACGGTCACCACGTTGGAACTGGGATCGGATCCATCGTCATCCCCATCGCCGTTTTTCCCGGCACCCGGTTCCCCTGTTGAAATGCCGTCATTTTCCGCGTCATCATGCGCTTCAGGTGCCATGTCGGCCACTGTCGCTTGGAACTGGAGGCCAAAATCGACTGCGGGATCGACAAAAGCGGTGATCGCGGCAAAAGGAATGTCGAGTTTGGCCGGGATCTGATTGAAGGACAAGCCGACGCCAAAGCCATGTTCGCGCACTTCAAGGTCCCAGAATTTGTTCTGCAAAACGATTGTCATCTCGTCAGGAAACCGTTCCTTGAGATGCGCCGGGATCGCGACCCCGGGGGCAGCCGTCTTGAAGGTGATGTAGAAGTGGTGATTGCCAGGCAGCTCACCACCACTCTGTTCGATCGAGCCGAGAACTCGGCCTACGACCGCGCGCAGCGCTTCCTGAACGATCTCATCATAGGGGATGAGGCTATCGGGGGTATCGTCCGTCATAACACTCTATGTCGTGAAGCGAGGGGCGGGCGGGGTCAAGCGTTTCGTGGCCTGTGTTGTAAATGTGATTGGACAGATCTGTCGATGTTTTGGCACAAATTCAGAAGCGCCGGTTCCAGGCCGTACCTCTCGAGTGCCCCTTGCACATGCCAGCAGCCCGCTTATAGCGCGGCCATGGCTGACCTATCCGCCCCCGCACCATCGCCGCGTACCGGTTCTATCGCGCGTGACACCGCGGAAACCAAGATTGCGATCACAGTCAATCTTGACGGAACCGGCGTGTATGAGATCTCCACCGGGATCGGCTTCCTTGATCATATGGTCGAACAGTTCTCAAAACACTCGCTCATCGACGTGACGATGAAGGTCGAGGGCGACCTGCACGTCGATCAGCATCACACCACGGAGGATTCGGCGATTGCCCTGGGCCAAGCGCTGGCGCAGGCCTTGGGAGACAAGGCCGGCATCGGGCGGTACGGCCATGCCTATTCGCCGATGGATGAAACGCTGAGCCGGGTGGCTCTCGATATTTCAGGCCGACCTTATTTTGTCTGGAAAGCCGGTTTCACTCAGGAAAAGCTGGGCGAATGGGATACAGAGCTCATCGAACACTGGTTCCATTCGGTTGCGCAAAGCTGCGGTCTGACGCTGCACATGGAACTACTCTATGGCGTCAACAATCATCACATCTGCGAAAGCCTTTACAAGGGTTTTGCCCGCGCGATGCGCAGTGCGGTCGAACGGGACCCGCGCAAAGGCACCGCTATCCCAAGTACGAAGGGGCAGCTTGGTGGCTGAGATTATCGCTCTCGTCGATTACGGCGCGGGCAATCTGCATTCGGTACACAATGCCCTGAAAGCGGTGGGAACCCATGTTGAGGTGACCGCAGATGCAGCCACGGTGCGCGCTGCTGATCGTATCGTGCTTCCCGGCGTGGGCGCGTTTCAGGCGTGCGCGGATGGTCTAAAAGCGGTGCCCGGCATGATTGAGGCGATGACGGAGCGCGTTCTTGTCGGCGGGGCACCGTTTCTCGGCATTTGCGTTGGGATGCAGCTGCTGGCGGATCGCGGGCTGGAATTTGGCGTTCACGAGGGCCTTGGCTGGATCGGGGGCGAAGTCCGCCGCATCGTGCCAAGCGACCCGGCGATCAAAGTGCCGCACATGGGCTGGAACGATGTCGCACTTATGCCTCATGCGCGCAGCCACGCAGTGATTGATGAGGGCGAGGCGTATTTCCTGCATTCGTACCACTATGCCGCGCAAAACCCGGCGGATATCGCCGCGATGACCGATCACGGAGAGGGCCTGGTTGCCGCCGTTTCACGCGAAAACATTTTGGGTGTGCAATTTCACCCGGAAAAAAGCCAGGCCTACGGTCTGGAGCTTTTGACGCGGTTTCTTGAGTGGAGGCCGTGATGATCGTTTTCCCGGCAATTGACCTTAAAGGTGGGCAAGTCGTGCGGCTGGCCGAGGGCGATATGGACCGCGCGACCGTCTATGGCGACAATCCTGCGGCGCAGGCGATGCTGTTTGCCGATCATGGTGCCGAATTTCTGCATGTGGTGGACCTTGATGGCAGCTTTGCCGGGCGTACCGAGAACCGCGAAGCCGTCGAAGCCATCCTCGCGGAGTTTCCGGGGCACGTGCAGCTTGGTGGCGGCATTCGCGATGCAGCGGGGGTCGAAGGCTGGTTCAACCTTGGCGTCTCGCGCATCGTCATGGGCTCCGCTGCACTCAAGGACCCAGGCTTTGTAAAAGAGATGGCACGCGAATGGGAGAATGGCATCGTTGTCGCCGTTGACGCGCGCGACGGCATGGTCGCAACTGAGGGCTGGGCCGAAGTCTCCGACGTTCCTGTCGCTGATCTCGCCCGGCGGTTTGAGGACGCAGGCGTTGCCTCGTTGCTGTTCACCGATATTGGCCGCGATGGCTTACTCAAGGGCGTGAACATCGATGCAACTGTGGAGCTTGCCCGGCAGGTCGATATCCCGGTGATCGCCAGCGGCGGAGTGAAGGGGCTGGCCGATATCCATATCCTCTCACTACACGCGCATGAGGGGATCGAGGGCGTCATCACGGGCCGCGCGCTGTATGAGGGCAAGCTGGATCTGGCAGCGGCCATCGCGATGGGGGAACGGGCAGACTGATGCGCCAGATCGGCTGCCTTTTCATGATTTTTACGTTCCTTGCCGGGATTACGGTCTCGACCGTGCCGGTGGCTTTGATCAATGTGGTGGTCTTTTTCGCCCTTTCGCTCGGGATGATCCATCTGTTTGGTGACAGGCTGGGCAAG
>JBCBKF010000201.1:0-4678 GCA_038522255.1 Pseudomonadota bacterium | reverse complement strand
GCCAATGTTTCACGGTCGCTAAGTCATTGATTTTATGGTGGGCGCGGCAAGGATTGAACTTGCGACCCCACCCGTGTGAAGGGTGTGCTCTACCACTGAGCTACGCGCCCGTCCGTGAATGCGGCGTCTTCGCCCTGGACAGGGGCGCGCACTTACTGCGCGTGCATGCGTCTGGCAAGCCCCGCGCGGCGCTCTTTTCTCGCTCTTGAGCCGCGAATGCCCGCTCTTAGCTCACTCGCTCAGCAGCGCGCGCACCAATTCCAGGGTCGACCGGCTGGTTGCGGGCATGCGCGCAGGTTTCTCGGCGACAGGGCAGGCGAGGCAATAGGCATGGATGCCCGAGGTTCCTGCCAGAAGCTGGGCATCATCAGCCAATCGCGCCAGAGCACGCTCGCGACTAACGGCCGCTGCTGCGAATAGGTCTGCAGCGCGCGCAGGCTCGGCAGGGGACACGGTCGGCGCTACAGCGCTGGTCAGCAATTGCCGGATCAGCGCATCGGTGCCGTCCACGGGCTCCGCCAGGTAGCGCGTGTGCCAATTTCCCTCTTCAAGTCCGGCCTCGTTCGCGACCCAGGCGAGAGCTTCGTACATGCCGCCGAACTGATCAACCAGCCGGATCTGACGCGCCGCGCCGCCATCCCACACGCGTCCTTGGGCGATGCGATCCACCTCTTCGGTCGACATGCCGCGCGCATCGGACACCAGAGTCAGAAAGTCGCGATACGTGTCCTCTATCGAGGCTTGAAAGATCGCGTCGGATTCAGGGGTCAGTCCGTCGATGATGTCAGGTTGCGCTGATAGCGGCGTCGTGCGGATCGCGTCTGCGTTGACGCCAAAGCGCTCGGCGGTGTTTTCGAACGTCGGCAGAACCGCGAACACTCCGATCGAGCCGGTGATGGTTTCAGGTTGCGCGAAAATGCGGTCGCCCGCGGTCGCGACCCAATATCCGCCGCTTGCCGCGACATTGGCGAACGACACCGCTACCGGTCGGTCCTTGGCGCGGTGGCGTTCGATGGCTCGCCGGACGACTTCCGAGGCAAGCACCGAGCCGCCGGGCGAATCCACCCGCACGACCAGGCCTGCAATGTCGCTGTCGAGCTCGGCGTCGAGCAGCTTTGCGATCCGCGTGCCGCCCGCCGTTCCGGGGCCTGCTTCGCCGTCAACCAGGCCACCTGCCACCGTTACAACGGCAATCGCTGAGCCATTGGTGGGCGCCGGATGATCGGCGAGAAACGCGCCGAGCCCGGTTTTCGCATAGGACCCCGGTTTTGTATCGGTTGTGTCTTCGCCTGCCAGTTCTGCGACGCGCTCTCCAAAGGTGACCTTATCGCCCAGCGTATCGACCAGGCCGGAAGCCAGCGCCGCTTCGGCAAGGTCGCCCTCGCTCGCTTCGACCCAGGCGACCGGATCATCCAACACGTCTCCGAGCTTCAGCTCGGGCCGGGCCTTGGCGACATTGGCTTTCCACTCCTCCCACAAGGCAGCGTAAAGGCCCTCGATATTCTCGCGGGCCTCAGGCGAGAGGGAATTGCGCTCATAGGGTTCGACCGCCGCCTTGAACTGGCCCACGCGATAGACCCGTGCGTTGACGCTCAGACGCTCGAGAAGATCGGCATAGAACAGGAAGCTGCCCCCCGGCCCTCTGATCAGCGCCCCGCCAATTGGATCAAGCCATACCTCACTTGCGTGGCTGGCGAGGTGCATATGATCATCGCCATAGCCCAGCGCGTAAGTGAGCACAGGCTTTTCGGTCTGCCGCACGCGATCCATGGCTTCGGCGATTTCCTGCATGTGAACCTGCCCGCCGCCAAGGAACGTCGTGAGGTCGAGCACCACCGCCTTGATCCGGTCATCGCTCGCCGCTGCATCCAGAGCGCGGACAATGTCGCGCGCCTGGTGCTGGGTTTCGGGCTGGGAACGGCTGAGAAGTGCGGCGAAGGGATCAATGGTCGCGCGCTCTTCCACCACGAAGCCGGAAAGATCGATGTACAGCGCGCCTTCGCGCACTTGGGCGGGGCTTGGCGTGGCTGAAAGCGCTGCGAACAGGGTCACGAAAAACAGGAGCATGAAGAGCAGGACCAAACCGTCCTTGATCCCGACCAGAACTTTCCAGACCTTGCCAACGAAACCCATGAATTGTGCGTCCTTTGCCACTGTACAGCGCGCGTTCCGCGCGCCCTTTATGCAGAGATAGGGACGCCTTCGTCCAAACGCCATGGGGAAGGCGCAACAGGCATGGGTTGAGCGGCTCCTGCACCTCGACTAAGGGCATGGCTTTAATGACCACGCCACCTTCATCCAGCGAGTCCTCCCGGTTTCCCGCCGGTCGCCTCGCCTTCCCGCATGCCCATCTGACCGGTATCGCGCAGCTTGAGCGGCACGAAATCCTGTTCCTGCTGGATGCGGCGGAGCACTGGGTCGAATTGAACCGCCGGGGCGAAAAACGCGAGGAGCTGCTCGCCGGGCGCACGATCATCAATGCCTTTTTCGAAAACTCCACCCGCACACTGTTGAGTTTTGAGATCGCGGGCAAGCGGCTGGGCGCAGACGTTGTCAATATGCAGGCGGCAACCTCAAGTCTTAAAAAAGGCGAGACGCTGATCGATACCGCCACCACCTTGAACGCCATGCGACCTGATGCGATCGTGATGCGGCATGGCTCTTCGGGTGCGACGCAGCTGATTGCGCAAAAGGTTGATTGCCCGGTCCTCAATGCAGGTGATGGGAGCCATGAACACCCGACCCAGGCTTTGCTTGACGCGCTGGCCTTGCGCGAAGCGTTGCGACGCAGGGGAGAGGCGGCAGAGGATTTTACCGGCCTCAATGTTGTGATCTGCGGCGACATCCTCCACAGCCGCGTGGCGCGTTCGAATGTGCTGTGTCTCCAGGCCATGGGCGCAAGCGTAAGGCTGTGCGCGCCGCCGGCGCTGATGCCAGCGGGGATCGAGGCGATGGCAGTTGAGCCTTTCACCGATTTCGACGCGGCTCTGGACGGGGTAGACGTAGTGATGATGCTGCGCCTGCAATCGGAGCGCATGGCGGGCCAGTTCATCCCCTCTGCGCGCGAATATCACCACCTTTATGGCCTCACCCAGGAGCGCCTCACCGGCGCTCGTCCCAACGCCCTGGTGATGCATCCCGGGCCGATGAACCGCGGGGTCGAAATCGACAGTGAGGTTGCCGACATGATCGACCGCTCGATCATCACGCAGCAAGTGGAGATGGGGGTGGCGATCCGTATGGCATGCCTTGACGTGCTGACGCGCAGGGCGCGCGGGGTGGAAGGCTGGGCATGAAGCAGGCCGCGCCTCTCACCATCACCAACGCCCGGCTAGTGACGCCGCATGGCCTGGTTGCAGGCGCAATCCGGCTCGAAAGCGGCCTCATCGCGCAGCTTGGCCCTGAAGTTGTTCCGGGAGTGGGCGAAAAGGTGCTCGATGCAGGCGGCAAGCTTGTCTCTCCGGGCCTGGTCGATCTGGGCGTTTTTGCGGTTGATAAGCCCGCCTTCCATTTTGGCGGGATCACCCGCGCTGCGCTGATGCCCGATCAGTCCCCGCCGCTCGATTACCCCAGCCGCGTCAACTACATCGCCAAGAGCGGCAAGCCTGACCTATGGGTCCATCCGCTGGCGGCTGCGACGCGCGGGCTTCAAGGCGTTGAGCTGGCAGAAATTGCTCTCATGAAAGAGGCGGGTGCGCGCGGAGTTGCGACCGGGCGGCGGTGGATCGCGGATACAGGCGTGATGTTGCGGCTGATGCAATATGCCGCGATGCTCGATCTGGTGCTCGTCACCCATGCTGAGGATGCTGGGCTGGTCGGCGAAGCGGCGGCTACGTCTGGCGAGATCGCGACGCGGCTTGGCCTTCCCAGCGCCCCGGCGGAGGCTGAGACGCTGGCGCTCGCGCGCGATATTGCGCTCGCGGAAATGAGCGGTGCGCGGGTCCATGTCCGCCAGGTTACCACCGCGGCGGGCTTTGAACTGGTGCGCAGCGCCAAGGCGCGCGGAGTGCGGCTCACCTGTGGGATCACGCCAGCGCATTTCATGCTGAGTGACCTTGCAACCGCCGATTTTCGCACCTTCACGCGGCTCTCGCCCCCTTTGCGCTGCGAAGCGGACCGCCAGGCGGCGATCGAAGCGATCGGCGAGGGCCTGGTCGATGTCGTCGCCAGTGGGCACGATCCGCGCGGGCCGGAGGATAAGCGGCTGCCCTTTGCCGACGCAGAGCCGGGGATGGCGGGAGCGGAGACTGTGCTGGCGATGACGCTCAATCTGGTGCGCGATGGCGTGATAGACACGAGTCGCGCGTTCGAACTGCTCGCCACCAACCCCGCACGCATCCTGGGCGTCCCGGCTGGGGCGCTGAGCGTGGGGCTGGAGGCAGACATCGCCGTCGTTGATCCCGAAGCGCCCTGGATTGTTGACCGCACCAAGATGGAGGCGACCGCCGACAACACCCCGTTTGATCGTCAGGGCGCGCAAGGCCGCGTGCGTGCGCTGATCAAGGGCGGGGTTGCAATCGATCTTTAGGGCAAGGGCGGCGCTGCCAGTTCAAAAACAAACGGGCCGCCCGCAGGCGACCCGAATGGTTTTCGGCGATGGCGCACGCAGGGCGCACCAAGCTTACATCACTGAACAGCGGCGATGCGGGTGCCCTTGTCGACCGCGCCCTTGGGCGGG
>JBCBKF010000200.1:0-4680 GCA_038522255.1 Pseudomonadota bacterium | reverse complement strand
CTTCGATTTCCTCTCACCCTGGGAGGGCTCGGACTACGTTCTGCCGGGCGACGAGAAAGCCGCTGAGCCGGAGCCGCAGCCGGAGGCTGAGACCGAGGACGAGCCGGAAGAGCCCAAGGACGGCGTCGCGTTCGAAATCGCTGATGAGGAGGGTGAAGACTGATGAAAATCGAAGAATCGCCCACCACTGACGGCGAAGTCATCACCAATTACACGATCAATTTCGGCCCCCAGCACCCGGCCGCGCATGGCGTGTTGCGCATGGTGATGGAGCTGGACGGCGAAGTGATCGAACGCGTCGATCCGCATGTCGGTCTTCTTCACCGCGGGACTGAAAAGCTGATCGAGCAGAAGACCTATCTGCAAGCGCTGCCCTATTTCGACCGCTTGGATTACTGTTCGCCGCTGTGTCAGGAGCATTCCTATGTGCTCGCGATTGAGAAGCTGCTCGATCTCGAAGTGCCCGAACGCGCGCAATATCTGCGGGTGCTGTTCGCTGAGCTGACGCGCATCTGCAACCACTTCCTCAATATGGGCGCGCATGTGCTCGATGTGGGCGCGTTCACGCCGAACCTGTGGATGATGGACCTGCGCGAAGATTGCATGACTTTCTTTGAGCGGGCGAGCGGTGCGCGCATGCACTCAGCTTGGTATCGCCCCGGCGGTGTGCACCAGGACGTGCCGGAAAAGCTGCTCGTCGACATCGGTGATTGGATCGACAACCGCCTGTTCCAGTTGTTCGACGATGCAATGAGCCTCGTCATCGACAACCGCATCTTCAAGCAGCGCAACGTCGATATCGCTGTTGTGAGCCGCGATGACGCGGTGGCGTGGGGCTTCTCAGGCCCGATGATCCGTGCGGCGGGCATTGCGTGGGACATCCGCAAGTCGCAGCCCTATGATGTCTATGATCGCATGGAGTTCGACATTCCGGTCGGCACCAATTCGGACTGCTATGACCGCTTCATGGTCCGCGTCGCGGAAATCCGTGAGAGCGCCAAGATCATCAAGCAGTGCCTGCGCGACATGCCTGAAGGCCCGATTGCCAGCACCGATGGCAAGGTCTCCCCGCCCAAGCGCGGCGAGATGAAGCAATCGATGGAAAGCCTGATCCACCACTTCAAGCTTTACACCGAAGGCTTTCACGTGCCCGCCGGCGAAGTCTACGTCGCCACCGAAAGCCCCAAGGGCGAGTTCGGCGTCTATCTCGTCAGCGATGGCACCAACAAACCCTATCGCTGCAAGATCCGCCCGACCGCATTCAGCCATCTGCAAGCGATGGATATGATGAGCAAAGGCCACATGCTGCCCGACGCGACCGCCATCCTGGGCGCGATCGACGTTGTGTTCGGGGAGTGTGATCGATGATTGAGCGCAGAACCCTGATGCGAAGCGCGTTGTTGATCCCGGCGTTAGCAGGAACGCCTACTCTAAATGCCTGCGACTACGCTCCGTACACTGCAGAAGAAAAAGTCCGTGACGTGGACGCTGTCCGCAGCTTGTTTAAGCACTGGTTTGATCGAGAAGAGTCGGCGTTCGAGGCATCATTCTACGCTCTCGACACTGCTCCACATCCAGATTTCGTTAAAGAGCACGAAGCGAACATAGAGGCTGGAAAAGCGCTGTTCAGCGGATTCTTTTCAGAAAGCAAATTTGTTCGTTCCTTGAACCTATTGGTCAACACAGGTGTCGAAGTGATCATAGGGTGTTCGGAAGTTGACGTGAGTGCCGAGGCTGATCACGGAACTTGCGATGATACCCCATACTTTCACTTGTTTCGCGCCGAAACTTTCGACGGCTCCCTAGTTAGCCTTTCTCACATCTCGACCTCGCGTAATCCCTATTTGGGCCAAATGGGAGTTTGGACTAATGGCTGACCGTACACCCGCACCCGATACGCCTGACCTCCGCGCGCGCTGGGGCTCTTTTGCTTGGACGAAAGAGAACAAGGCGAAGGCGGATTATCACATCGCCAAATACCCCGATGGCCGCCAGAAATCGGCGGTGATGGCGCTGCTCGATCTGGGTCAGCGTCAGGTTGGCGAAGAGACCGATACGCAGGGCTGGCTGCCACTGCCGGTGATCGAGTATATCGCCGGTTACCTCGACATGCCGGTGATCCGCGTGCTCGAGGTCGCCACCTTCTATTTCATGTACAACATGAAGCCGGTGGGCAAATATCACGTGCAGGTCTGCGGTACGACGCCGTGCATGCTGCGCGGCTCGGACGATATCATCGCTGCGTGCAAGGCGCGCGGCATGGTCAAGGGCAAGGTCTCCGAAGACGGCCTTTGGACGCTTACCGAAGTGGAATGCATGGGCAATTGCGCCACCGCGCCGATCGTCCAGATCAACGATGACAATTACGAGGACCTGACGCCTGAGCGGCTCGACGCGGTGCTTGATGCGCTGGCAGCGGGTGAGACACCCAAGACCGGCACACAGGAGCCGGGCCGACATACCTCAGAGCCCAAGACCGGCGTCACCACGCTTAAGGAAATGGTCGACGCCAATCACGATTACAGGGGCGAGTGGTGAGCGACGAGAAGGACCAAACCAACCAGTCCCTTGGCCTCGTCTATTTGATGCTGGGCGTCAGCATGACTGTGTCATTGGGCATTGCGCTTAATCCAGTGTTTCTTGCGACAGGAATACCATTCATTGTGATTGGTCTTTACTATCTGACCCGCAAGGATGGTAAAGAATGAGCGGCGGCACCATCGCTCTTGCACTTGCGGGTCTCCTGGGTTTTTGCGCTGGTGCTTACATCGCGGCCACGGGCGAACGCGTGCTGGGTGTGGCCCTGATGGGCGTGGGATTGGTGTTTCAGGCGCTCACGTTGCGCCAGTTGAGAATTGCGAAGGCAGAGGATCAAGACGATGCTGGCGGATAAAGACCGCATTTTTACCAACGTCTACGGTTTCCAGGATTGGGGCCTCAAGGCAGCGCAAATGCGCGGGGATTGGGATAACACCAAGGCCCTGATTGAGCGCGGCAACGAAGCCATCATCGAAGAGATCAAGGCCAGCGGTTTGCGTGGCCGGGGTGGGGCAGGCTTTCCCACTGGACTTAAATGGTCGTTCATGCCCAAGCAGAGCAAGGACGGGCGTCCAAGCTTCCTTGTGATCAACGCCGACGAGTCCGAGCCCGGTTCTTGCAAGGACCGCGAGATCCTGCGCCACGATCCGCACAAGCTCGTCGAAGGCGCGCTGATCGCCGGTTTCGCGATGCGCGCGCGTGCGGCCTATATCTACATTCGCGGCGAATATATCCGTGAGGCCGAGGTGCTGCAGGCCGCGATTGACGAAGCGTATGATGCTGGCCTCATCGGCAAGAACGCCAGCGGTACCGGCTACGATTTCGACGTCTTCATGCACCGCGGTGCGGGCGCTTATATCTGCGGTGAAGAGACCGCGATGATCGAGAGCCTCGAAGGCAAGAAGGGCCAGCCGCGCCTCAAGCCACCGTTTCCGGCGGGTGCTGGCCTTTATGGCTGCCCGACCACGGTCAACAATGTTGAGAGTATCGCGGTCGTGCCCACGATCCTGCGGCGAAGCGCTGCATGGTTCAAGGGCTTGGGGCGTGAGAACAATGCCGGCACCAAGCTGTTCCAGATCAGCGGGCATGTCGAAAACCCCTGTGTGGTCGAGGAATCGATGAGCATTCCCTTCGAGGAACTGATCGAGAAGCACTGCGGCGGCATTCGCGGCGGGTGGGATAATCTGCTGGCGGTTATTCCGGGCGGCTCTTCTGTGCCACTGGTCCCCGCCGAGCAGATCCGCGAGGCACCAATGGATTTTGACGGGCTGAAGGAACTTGGCTCTGGTCTGGGCACGGCTGCCGTTATCGTGATGGACAAGAGCACCGATATCGTGCGCGCGATTTCTCGCCTCAGCTACTTCTACAAGCACGAAAGCTGCGGCCAGTGTACGCCGTGCCGCGAGGGTACAGGCTGGATGTGGCGCGTGATGGAGCGTCTGCGCACCGGTGATGCGGCGATCGAGGAAATCGACACGCTGCACGAAGTGACCAAGCAGGTCGAAGGCCACACGATCTGTGCGCTGGGCGACGCTGCCGCCTGGCCGATCCAGGGCCTGATCCGCCACTTCCGCCCCGAGCTGGAGCGCCGGATCATCGAGCACAACGCGCAATTTGCGCCTGAAGTTCGGGAGGCCGCGGAGTGATAAGGGCCGCGCTTTTGGCTTTGGCGGTATTTGGGATTGCCGCGCCGGTTCAGGCTCAGGATGAGCCCGAGACGCACACCGGTTCGCGTCTGCGAGAGAAGCCAGAGCCAATGAAGACCAATCCGAAAAGTGGTGACGATACGAAAACTCGCATCGTTGCCAAAAGGTTTGGCGATTGTGTGTTTGATCGGCGTAAGAAACAGGCGATCCAGCTTCTATCCGTCAGCGACTATTGGTCCATAGACTATTCGAAGCTTGGGGATGCCGAATATCTCTTGAATAACATGATCCTTATGGAACAGTGTCTTGGTGTAGCTGATAGAGGTGCTGGTGGGGTAGGGATGACCATCTCGAATACGGCAATCCGCGGCGCGCTGGTCGAAGCGGCTTATCTTAATGCGTATAAGGATGAAGACGCGCCCATTACCCTGGCCGCCGATGCGCCGGAGTTTCTGGAGAACCGCTACATAGTCCCCGGGCGCACTCATGACGATGC
>JBCBKF010000199.1:0-4746 GCA_038522255.1 Pseudomonadota bacterium | reverse complement strand
ATTTGAAGCTGGGGCCGGCCGTAACCGTGTTTCAGGTTTCTGTCGTTGCGCTCGAGCAAGCAATACAGAAATGCGAGCTCGGCAAGGGTGAGCCTGCGCAAGCAGGTCTCAGGGGGTCCTGGCATTGGGTGTCCTTCCATGATGTGCAGGCGTCCGACGGCCCGCGTATATTATATAACGCCATATGTGTTAAGATGGGCTTAATTGCACATTTATCGTGTTTTTTTGCATTTTGGCGTTGACATCGCATTCATGGGGCGTTAGGTAGGGCTCATCGGCGGTGTCGGACCCGCTGCAACATGGAAGGTTCAACGCAATGCGCAATCTGTTCTACTTGGCCCTGACGGCTGTGCTCATCTACGGAGCGACTGACACGTACTTCAGCGATCCGGACCTTGAGATTTACACGCGGTTTCCGCGCGATCTTGTCTTGCTGGCCTGCGGCGTAAATCTCGGTGCGATCATCACGATTTGGCAATCAAGCGATCGGCGCATGTTCAAATGATCGGCCGCGTCATCGTGGGCCTGGCCCTTGTCTCCCTCGCCCTGATCCTCTCCGCGCTCGATGAGCCCTACGAAAACACCGCGGCGTGTTGGGAGGCATCCCGATACGGGGATTGTTGATCCTCTCAGACCATCCAATCCCGGCCCCACTTCGCGTCATGGCGGTGGGGCTTCGGCGTGCCGGCATCGGACGTCGGCGAGGCAATGGAAGGACACACACATGCCGAAGAAAGCTGAAACGCCAGAAGCAACATTGCTGGCGGATCTTGAAGCGCTCGATACCTCTTTCGAGGCGATCCAGGCGGCCGTGCGCCGCATGGTCGAGCAGAACATGAAGACCGCTGCACAGCTTCACGCTGTTGCAGACGCACAGGAGGCGGCGGGCGCGTCCGTCAACTAAGCCCACGCTTCCACCTTCCGGGGCCCCGCATGGCGCAAGCTGTGCGGGGCTTCTGGGTGCCAGACGTCGGACTCTGGCGAACCATGGAAGGAAACGACAATGACCGAACAAGCTATGACCTACGCTGTCCGCATTACGGACGACAAGGGCCAGCGCTGGCGGCTGTTCGATACAGACCGCGAAATGGCCGCTTATTTTGCGCAAGAGGTCAACGCCACCACAGGCAAAACCGCAATCATCATTGGTGTGGCCTTGCCATGCGAGGACGCGATTGCGGCCGCCCGGAGGGTGGCAGGATGACCGAAGCGCAAATCCTCAATTGGAGTATCGCAGGCGGTGTTGGCGGGGCCGTGCTTGGCCTTTGGCTGATCCTGTACGCGCTCCACACCTTCAGCTTCAAACGCGGCGAGGGCCCAGGCGATGACGGCTAAGCTTATCGCGGGCGGGCTGTATGCGTCCGCGGCGTGCATCACAGCAACAGGCGCTGCGCTGTCCTATTCGGGCTATGCGCTGCGCTTTGATGCGATTCCCGGTATCGGCTTGTTCGGTGTTGGGATCGCAGGCGCTGCGGCGCTGTTGCCATCCGCCGCTGTGTATGCCGCCACGCGCAAGAAATGGGACGTGATGGGCAGCGCATTGGCTTATGGCGCTTTCGCGCTGTGTCTCGACTGTGCGGGCAATTGGTTTGCCCTTGACTACCAGCGCGAGCAGGACGCGCAGGAGCGCGCCGCACAGGTCGCTGTGTACGCTCAGGCAACAGCAGACCTCGCAGCCGCCCAACGCGTCCTGACCGCCGAACGGGCGCGCGTGGACGCCATTGCCGAGGGAACAGACGTCAAGACCCTGCAGCGCGCATACAGAGCCTACCTCGTCGACGGTGCGGCCTGCTACACGGGGCCGATCGATGGCGAATGGGGCAGCGGCACCGACGCGGCCGACGTCACATGTCGGGCCTTAATAAATGCCGACCTTGCCAAAGCCGAGACCGAGGCGCGCGCGGCGCGTGATGCTGCGAAAATCGCGCCGCCAACCGACGTGAACCCGTGGGTAGCACGCTGGACGCCTTGGCTTGCCCTGTTTGCGACGTTGATGCCGGGGCTACTTGGGGCGATCGCGACACGGCTTGTGGCCATCAGCGACGAACACAAGCAGGCCGGGCCGATCGTGACGCGGGCAAGCGCTGTGATGAGTAAGCTTCGGGCGCGGCTTGGATAGACACAAAGCGGCCCCGGGCCATTGTCGGACAGCCCGGGGCCTTGAGTCTTGAGGGCCATGGAAGGATTACCCAAGACAACCGCCGATTAACACCACAAGAAAGGCAACACAATGACCGACGCGCTATCACCGAAAGACACCGTTGCGCTGTTTGATCGAACCTGCCCAGGCATGGGCAACGGCAAGATTGCCGAGCTCATGGACGTTCACCGCAACACAGTCAGCAAGTGGCGGAATGAGGGTATTGGCAGGGATCCGGCTCGCAAACTGATTGCGCTGGCACTTTTACGCGTCGAAGCCATGAGGGCGGAGCTTTTGTCCTTAGCCGACGAGCACGGGCTGAAATACTACGCCGCACGAACTCCGGCGAGCGCCGCTTCGCGCTCATCGATCTTGCGGGCAACCGTTGTGGCTTCGCGCAGTAACTTCGCCTCGCTTGATCGCAGGGCCCGGGCTTCCGCCAGCATACGCCTTGCCTCGTCTTCCAAATCTTCAGCGGCGGAAACGTTTTGTTTGAGCCGTTCGATCAGAAGCGTTGGCCGCGGCTTTGAAACATTCAGTGTTATTTCCTGGGCGTCCAAAGCGCGGGCCAGACCTTCCGGAATGACACAAAGCTTGAGCCCCATCGCTTGCAAAATTTCCGATGCCATAGGCGTCATTTTGAACGGCGCGCGGCGGTAGTTTCGCTCGACATGACGCTGACTGAGTTGCGGCCGGAGAAGGGTTTCAACCTTGGAATAATACCGATCGCCCAAGCCTGTACGCCAATCAACATCGTCCATCGTCCATCCAAGGGACCGCCGCGTCGATTGCATGACGCGCAGAAGATCGCGGGTGTCAGTAATTACGACGGGATTGTCGATCATGTGTCAGCCCCCAGGCGTCTGTTTGTTCGATACCTAACCTAGGACGCGAGCTTTTGTAAACCGTGGGATGAATAAAGCTGATCCGGGTAATTCGCGTTCGGATGGTTAGGCGGCCAGTGATAGCCGCACCGATTGCCGAACCATTCGCCCGTTTCTGCAAACTTGCGGAAGCAGGCGTCGAGATCGGACTCAGCGGATTGCGTGAGCAGATCCGGTTCAGGTTCAGTGAAGGCGTCCCAGCGTTCTTCGTTCAGCCACCGATGCATGGCCGGCAGGCTTGCGATGAACTCGCCCTTGGCTTTTGATTTTCGTTTCGTGACTTCGGCTTCAATGGCTTTGAGGATGATGGCGGGATCAGCTTTCTTCATAGCAGTGGCCCAAGCGGTCTTCGCGGTTTTCTTGACTTGATTGGCTTTGAGGGGGGACGAACCGTAGAGCTTCCAAGCCTGTTCGAACGAAACGTCAGTGCTTGTATGTTCATGGGGTATCTTAATCGGGGTATCTTCTAGGTGTGATCCCCTGGGCGTCACACCCCCTGTGATCCCCTGGGCGTCACACCCCCTGTGATCCTTAGGCGTCACACCCCCTGTGATCCTAGCGTCACAGGGGTCAAGCACAACACGGTACGAATTTGCCAATTGCGAGCCGTTTTCGTCATATCGTTCCTCAACAACGATATATCCCTTCTCGGAAAGCACTTTGATCGCCCGATTGACGGTTTCACGGGTGGTCCCCATGCGCTCAGCGATGGTTTTTTGCTTGGCAAACCCCTTCGCCTCCCGACTCAGGAATGTGCCGATCACGCACAGGACTTTGAACTGTGTAGGCGTCAGCCCGTCATCGAGAACGGCGGCTGTAGGAACGATGGCGTAGCGCGCTTGGCTCATAGGAATCCATCCTCGTCGTCAATCTGCGCCGCTTCGTCGACGATCAAATCCGTCTCTTTTTCAAAATGAAGCTGCACCAAGCCGATCGGCCCCATGCGTTGTTTGGGGACATAAACGTCGAGCTTTCCTTGCGCATTTTGCATCTTCACCCACCATTCGGTGTGCTTGTCCTTGGGTTCCCAGGGCGGTTCGGAGCGCTCAAGATAATAGTCTTCGCGGTGCGCCAGCAGCACGGTGTCGGCGTCCTGCTCGATGCCTCCGGATTCGCGCAGATCGCTAAGCAGCGGCCGCTTATCCTCGCGATGGTCTAGACGCTTCAACTGACTGAGAAGCACAATGCAGGCATCCATATCGCCTGCAAGTTTCTTCATTTGCATTGTCGCGTGCTGGATATCTGCAGCACGGTTTGAACCCTTGCGCTGCTCAATCTCAAGGATCTGCAGATAGTCGATGACGATGACGTCAATTCCGCCGAGCGACTTGCTCGCAGCGCGAACGCCGGCTTTGACGTCATCGACGGAGAGACCCCGTGCCGTGTTCCATTTCACTGACTTCGGCAGATGTTCCGCGCCGGCTTTCAGGATCGCATACTCATTCTGACCGATCGAGCCGTTGCGCAGCGCCTGATATGCGACCTTCCCGCACCCAGACCTGCGTGCCTGGTTGGACATCACGCGCCATGCAAGCTGTTGCCGCGTCATTTCCTGCGAGAACAGCACAACACGCCGCCCTTCCGAGCGTGCCGCGCCAAAGGCAATGTTCACCGCCAGCGCCGTCTTGCCCATGGAAGATGCGCCGCCGATGACATAGAGATCACCCCGATGCAGGCCGCCCAGCATATCGTCGAGCTTCGACAGGCCTGTCGACATTCCGC
>JBCBKF010000198.1:0-4783 GCA_038522255.1 Pseudomonadota bacterium | reverse complement strand
CCGTGGTCATTTCATGAATACGCATCCTCGCTAGGCTAATCGCGAGAGAGTTATTGCTTTGATCATCGGTGCAAATCATCACACCAACGCCTTCATCGGGCGCATAGCGAATGTTTGCACGCGCTCCGCCGCCACTATGACCCACCGTGAGCACGTCGCCACGTTCTTCGATAACACTGCCCAGGCTGTAATCGCCAAACCGATAGCGGTCCTGGAGCAGAAGGTCTTTCCATACAGTCGGCGAGATAATCGCCCCGCTGTTTATGCCCTTCAGCAACTTCGACATATCATCCACGGTTGTCTCGTAGCCGCCTGCGCTCAGAAGGATTGCTGGCTGCCTCTCATCGGTAACTGCCGGGTGCGACGTCGATGTAAGACCCGCTGGCTCGGAAACATGCTTGCTTACGAGAACCGAGAAGTCCTTGTTTAACTTCTCCTCTAGGATAACCTCGCCAACGGCATAACCAGACTGGCGATAGCGAGAATGGGCGCCCGGTTCGTGTTCCAGCGGCTCTTTCCGGATTATCTCATAGACGCTTTTGTTGGTCGCATCCGGGTCGGAGCCTAAGGCTTCAAACCCCTGCTTGTTGACTACCATCGTAATGCCCGAGGAGTGATTGAGCAGCCTGTATAGGGGTATGGATCGCCATTCTTCTGGAGCATCAGGCAAATAGGAGCCAAGCGGTTCGTCCAGTCTCAGTAGGCCAGTGTTTTCAAGCTTGGCGTAAGTCAGGGATGCGAGCACTTTGGTGGCCGAGAACAGGCCGCAACGGGTCGAAGAGGTGAACGCCTCTCCGTCCTGTGTGGTGCCATAGCCTTGCGCAAGCAGGACTTCGTCGCCAGACACGGCCGTGACGGCCAAACCAGAGACGCCAAAGTCGTCCATCAGCTGAGGGATCTTCTCCGGGGTCTTAAGCTCTATGGTGGGCTGACCTTCAGGCTCAATTCCATCATTGGAGTTTGCGTTACTGCAATTGATGAGCAGCACCACTGCTGCCAAGGGCAGGAATCTCATCGCAACACCTATCGATCGTTTACATCTGTAATCGCGCGATAGGTGTAATAAGAGTTGTTGTCAAACTGTGGGACCGTTGGCCGGATCTCGGCCCTATGCGCGTCAACGCTTGGCCCGGCGCGCGGCCGTTCCTTTGGCGATTGAAGATCCGTGGATCGCGCAACGCAAAAGCCCCGCCGGATCGCTTCCGACGGGGCCATTTTTGTGAGCGTTGGTAGCGAGTGAGCTTAGAAGCCCATGCCACCGCCCATGCCGCCCATGTCAGGCATTGCAGGGGCGCCGCCGCCGTCTTTCTTCGGTGCTTCTGCAACCATTGCTTCGGTTGTGATCAGAAGCGATGCGATTGAAGCCGCATCCTGAAGCGCGTGACGAACAACCTTGGTCGGGTCGATGACGCCGGCCTTGGCGAGGTCTTCGTAAGTGTCGGTAGCTGCGTTAAAGCCCAGCGCTTCATCATTGCCGTCGATCAGCTTGCCAGCGACAACCGCGCCGTCGTGACCAGCGTTCTCGGCGATCTGACGCACCGGCGCTTGCAGCGCGCGGCGTACGATGTCGACACCGCGGGTCTGGTCATCGTTGACGCCTTCGAGGCCTTCCAACGCCTTGGTGGCGTAGAGCAGAGCGGTACCACCGCCCGGGACGATGCCTTCTTCGACAGCTGCGCGCGTTGCGTGCAGAGCATCGTCAACACGGTCCTTGCGCTCCTTCACTTCGACTTCGGTCGCGCCGCCAACCTTGATGACAGCAACGCCGCCGGCGAGCTTGGCAAGGCGCTCTTGCAGCTTTTCCTTGTCGTAATCGCTGGTGGTGTTTTCCATCTGAGTGCGGATCTCAGCGACGCGCGCCTTGATGTCGTCAGCCGAGCCGGCGCCGTCGACGATGGTGGTGTTGTCCTTATCGATCTGCACGCGCTTGGCTTCGCCGAGCATGCCCAGCGTAACGTTCTCAAGCTTGATGCCGAGATCTTCGCTGACCATTTCGCCCTGGGTCAGGATCGCGATGTCCTGCAGCATGGCCTTGCGACGATCGCCGAAGCCCGGAGCCTTTACGGCCGCGACCTTCAAGCCACCGCGCAGCTTGTTCACGACGAGGGTCGCGAGAGCTTCGCCTTCAATATCTTCCGCGATGATAAGCAGCGGACGGCCTGACTGCATCGCCGCTTCGAGCACCGGCAGCATCGACTGCAGATTGGAAAGCTTCTTTTCGTGGATCAGGATGTAGGGGTTGTCGAGTTCAACCGTCATCTTGTCCGGGTTGGTGATGAAGTAAGGCGAAAGGTAGCCGCGGTCGAACTGCATGCCTTCGACAACGTCGAGCTCGAATTCGAGACCCTTGGCTTCCTCGACGGTGATTACGCCTTCCTTGCCGACCTTTTCCATGGCTTCGGCGATCTTCTCGCCGACTTCGCGGTCGCCATTGGCAGAGATCACGCCAACCTGAGCTACTTCGCTTGAACCGGCGACATCTTTCGAACGGCTCTTGAGGTTTTCGACGATCTTGGTGACGGCGGTATCGATGCCGCGCTTGAGATCCATCGGGTTCATACCGGCGGCAACGGCGGTCATGCCTTCGCGGATGATGGCCTGACCCAGAATGGTCGCGGTGGTGGTTCCGTCACCGGCCAGATCATTGGTCTTCGATGCCACTTCCTTGAGCATCTGCGCGCCCATGTTTTCGAACTTGTCCTTAAGTTCGATTTCCTTGGCAACGGTTACGCCGTCCTTGGTGATGCGCGGAGCGCCAAAGCTCTTGTCGATGACAACGTTCCGACCCTTGGGGCCCAGCGTCACCTTGACAGCGTTGGCGAGCGTGTCGACGCCCTTGAGAATGCCCTCGCGTGCGTCACGCGAGAATTTCACGTCCTTGGCAGACATTGTGTGTTCTCCTGAATTTCGTGTGTGGGGAAAGAAGCGGTGGCAGGCTCGGTCAGCCGAGGATGCCCATGATGTCGCTTTCCTTCATGATCAGCAGGTCTTCACCGTCGATTTTGACTTCGGTGCCGCCCCATTTGCCGAACAGGACGCGGTCGCCGACCTTGACGTCGAGGGCGATACGCTCGCCGTCATCGTCACGTGTGCCTTCGCCGATGGCGACGATTTCGCCTTCGCTGGGCTTTTCCTGAGCTGAATCGGGGATGATGATGCCGCCAGCGGTTTTCGTGTCGGCTTCGATGCGACGGACCAGTACGCGGTCGTGCAGCGGACGAAATGCCATGATTATGACCTCTTCCATTGATGAATGTGTGCTTTCTGGCACTCTTCCAAAAGAGTGCCAGCGGCGCGGATGTGGTTGTGCGCCGCGCTTTAGTCAAGCGGGCCGGATGAATAAATTTGTGCGCGAGGGTGCAGGCTTCACATAGCGCGCGCGGTCAGCCCCAGCGCCTCGCGCCTGGACCAGCGCCATGTCAGCAGGGCTGCGGCAAAAAGCAGGCCGGCCGCAAGCCCGATCCAAACCCCCTCACCTTCGAGCGAGGTGTAAAAACCAAGTCCGATCGCCAGGCCAAATCCGGGCACCCAATAGCTGAACACCGCGATCCACATTGGCACACGCGTATCCTGCAGGCCGCGCAGGGATCCAAGCGAGACGGCCTGCATGCCATCAACGATCTGGAACGCAGCAGCCCAGATCAGATATTGCAAGGCAAAGCCGACCAGTGCGGCGTTCTTGGCCGCGTAAGGGTCAAGATAGACCGACAGCAGCGTGTAGGGTGCAAAGATCATCGCACTCGCGGTCAGAACCATGAAGCCCGTGCCCAGAATGATCGCCACCCAGCCCGCCTGCGTGATGCCTTGGGCGTCGCGGGCGCCATAGAAATAGCCGACGCGTATGGTCGCCGCCTGCCCGACTCCAAAGGGAACCTGAAAGGCGAAGGCGGCAATGTTGAGCGCTACGGTGTGCCCGGCAAGCTCAGACGCGCCAAACCGACCCATCAGGAACGCGGCGGCCCCGAAGATCCCAGCCTCCGCGATCACAGTGAGCGCAATCGGAGTGCCGATACGCACAATTTCGAAAAAGCGCGTCCAGTCAGGCCGCCACCAGCGTCCGAAAATTCGATACCGCCTCAGCTTTCGGTCTAGCTGTATGATTGCAATGTAGGCCAGCATAGTCGCTGTGGTGGTGATGATCGTTGCCAGACCTGCGCCAATCAGTTCAAGCCGCGGCGCGCCGAAATTGCCAAAGATCAAGGCGTAATTGCCAATGGCATTCACTCCAATGCCAAGCGCGGTGATCAGTGTGGCAAAGATCGGTCGCCCCAGCGCCGACACATAGGTCCGCAGCACATTGCCCACCACCATGGGGATAAGCGACCAGACGACTGCGATCAGATAGGGCCCTGCGAAAGCGATCACGACAGGCGGCTGACCGGTTGCGTGCATGACCGGGATCGTCACCATGGCAAGCGCCATCCCCACAGCGCCCGAAATCACCGCCAGCCACAGCGCCATGCGCGTAGCCCTTCGCACAGGGCGCACGCCATTGGGATTGGCGCCCAGTTCGGCAGCGATGAGCGGCGCAACCGCCGCCGTCAGCGAGTTGAGCGACCACACGATCAGCCCGAAAATCGCCATCACCAGCGAGGACGCCGCCAGCTCTGCCTCGCCCAGCCGCGCGATGAAGATAACGTCCACAGCATAGGTCAGCATCTGCAGCATATTGGCGAGCGCCAGCGGCCCGGCCAGAAGCAAAGTGGCGCGCAGTTCCTGCCCCCAGCCGGGCGTTTCAAGAGGTGGTGTGACGCGCATAAAGCCGAGGCAAATATTTGCCTCG
>JBCBKF010000197.1:0-4810 GCA_038522255.1 Pseudomonadota bacterium | reverse complement strand
GGATGCGTCTCAGCCAGGTAGTGATTGATTGCGGCCGCTTCAGTGACGACGTGATCGTGATCCCCATGGTGATGCACCAGAGCGGGGACCTTGTTCATCGGGTTGATCGCTTTGTAGCTTTCGGGCCTTGTGCCCCAATGCATCATCACATGCTCATAATCCGCGCCCGCTTCGTGCAGCGCCCAGCGTGATATCTGACCGCGGCTCATCGCGACGGTGTAGAATGTGAATTGCGCCATCTAGTCAGCCCTCCCTGGCGATGTGATAAATCTGGTCAAAGCTGCCCAGGATCATGCGCTTGCCATCCATGACATCGGGAAATTCCATCGAGGTCATGCGCTCGTCTTCCATCATTTTCGCCGTGCCTGCGTCGCAGGTCACTTTGTCGGGCCACACGATCCAGGAGAAAACGATCTTCTCGCCGTCCTTTGCGGCGACGGCCTTGCGAAAATCGGTGACCTCGCCATCGGGCACGTCGGCTTCCCAGTTTTCGGTAGCCTCCAACGCGCCAAATTCGATGAACATCTCGCCCATGGTGCGCGCGACCTTGAGGTATTCCTCCTGGCCATCGCCTTTCACGCCAAGCACAAATCCTTGCACATACATCGCCTATCCTCCCACCGTTGCGATCTACGCAATCATGGCAAGCGAATATGGCGCGAGTGCGTCAGGCGAGGCGGGCCGAAAAGGGCGCCTCAGGATTTGCGGTAGGCGTCCTGTTTGAATGCCCAGCGCAAGGTCCGGCCAACACCCCATGTCGCGGCGCGGGCCGGGAGTGCGGTGAGGATCGGCCTTTGCAGGCGCAGCATGCGACACGCCCAGTCCGGCAGCATGGCGACCGCTTCGGCGCCGATCATGGATTGCACGCCCGGCGGCGTGCCCGGTGGTTTCTGGCTCAGCACCAATTGGGCGACTTCGCGCGCCTCGGGGCTGGTCTTCAGATCGTGCCGCAGTTCGCGAAAGATCGCGTCGGCCTGCGCCCGGCTTTCGGGCACCGGGTCCGCCCCCAGCGCCCGCGCAATGACCGCGAATTGCCGGTAATATTCGTCCTGATCTGCAACGGGCATGTCGGGGCGGACATGGCGCAGATATCCAGTGAGAAAACTCTGGGCTTCAACGACGTGGACCCAGGCCAGCGTGCGCGGATTGGTTGCGTTATAGGGTGTCCCATCAGGCAGCGTGCCACCAATGCGCGCGTGGATGTTGTTGACCGCCTTGATCGTGGCCATCGCGCGGTCGCGGTGCCCGAAGGTCGTCACCGCGATAAAGCGCGCGGTTCGCTGCAGCCGCCCGTGCATGTCTTCGCGAAAATTGGAATGGTCCAGCACCCCCTGCAAGGCGTGAGGGTGGAGCATTTGCAACAGCAATCCGCGCACACCGCCCGTCATCATGCCGACCAGATCGGCGTGGACCAGGCGAATGGGCGAATCGCGTTCGAACAGCGCATCGTCAGACGGCGGCACCGGCTTCTGGCCGTTGGCCTGATCGTTGAACACGCCGCGGACCTGATCAATCACTTTCAAACGCAGGGATTCGATGGGGCTGGCCATGATGATAGACATAATGACTCAAATCGAATTTTTCGAGACGCAGCGGGGTTTCTATTGGGCGACTATTGACCCAACTGTGCGGCATGGAAATCAACGCAGACTTCTCGCAGGCCGTCTTCACGCGCACGAGCACCATGGAGTGGGTCCCTTCGCCAATGCCCGGAGTGGACCGGCGCATGCTTGATCGCATCGGGGACGAGGTCGCGCGCGCCACCAGCATCGTGCGGTATGCTGAAGGCAGCGCCTTTCCCGAGCACACTCATGGCGGCGGGGAAGAATTCATCGTTCTGGAAGGCGTCTTTCAGGACGAGCACGGCGATTATCCGGCGGGCACCTATGTCAGAAATCCAGTCGGCACCCACCACGTTCCGCGCTCAGAGCCCGGCTGCACGATCTTTGTGAAATTGTGGCAATTTGACCCTGCGGATCGGGAGCAGCTCGCAATCGACCTTAACACGCTCCCTCTTCAAGCGGACCTGCAGCGCCCCGGCGTTTCGCACGCCTCGCTGGCGGTGCGCCAATACGAAAGCGTCACGGTGGAAGCGTGGGAAGCGGGAACGAAAGCGAATTTGGTGGGCGAGGGCGGCGTTGAAGCGCTCATCCTCGAGGGCAGCGTCAGCCATGCGGGCGAGGACTACACCCGCCACGCATGGATCCGCTTGCCCGCTGGCCAGGTGGCCGAACTGACCGCTGGCGACGGGGGCGCGCGTCTGTGGATCAAGCGCGATCACCTGCGGACAATTCGCAATCCGGCTCAGGTTGCTTAAAGCAACTCTTGCAGCCAGAGCGCTGGCGTTCTAACCGCGTCAGCGCAATGAATTCTCCCGCTACACCCGACACCGCCAGCGCCCAGGCGCTTCCGACTGAACCCGATCACACCATCGACGTGCGCGATACATTCGGCATCGATGTTGATTGGCAGGTTCCCGCCTTTGCCGCGCCTAGTGAACATGTTCCCGAGCTTGATGAGGACTATGTCTTCGATCCGGATACAACGCTCGCGATTTTGGCGGGTTTTGCGCACAATCGCCGGGTGATGGTGCAGGGCTATCACGGCACGGGTAAGTCGACACATATCGAACAGGTGGCCGCGCGGCTCAACTGGCCAAGCGTACGCGTAAACCTCGATGCTCATATCAGCAGGATCGACCTCGTCGGGCGCGACGCGATTGTGCTGAAGGACGGCTTGCAGGTCACCGAATTCAAGGAAGGTATCCTGCCATGGGCGCTTCAGCATCCGGTGGCGCTGACCTTTGACGAATACGATGCGGGCCGTCCCGACGTGATGTTCGTGATCCAGCGCGTGCTGGAGTTTGATGGCCGCCTGACGCTGCTGGATCAGAACCGAGTGATCACGCCCAACCCGTTTTTCCGTCTGTTTGCCACCACCAACACTGTTGGCCTTGGCGATACAAGCGGGCTTTATCACGGCACGCAGGCGATCAACCAGGCGCAGATGGACCGCTGGAATGTCGTCGTCGCGCTCAACTATCTTGCTCCCGAAGTGGAGCAGGACATCGTCAAGTCGAAGACACCGGAAACGCAAGACAAGGTGATCGCGGACATGATCAAGGTCGCAGAGCTGACCCGCCAGGGGTTCATGAATGGCGACATCTCGACCGTGATGAGTCCGCGTACTGTCATCACCTGGGCACAAAACGCCGAAATCTTCAATTCGCTGGGCTTTTCCTTCCGTCTCTCCTTCCTCAACAAATGTGATGAGGCGGAGCGGACATTGGTGAGCGAGTATTACCAGCGCGTATTTGGCGAGGACCTACCTGAAAGCGCGGCGCAACCGGGGTGAGGGGATTGCATCGCGGTGTCGTAGCCTGCTAATACACTAGCGATGCTGCTCGATCGTTTCCTTGGCCGCAAGCCGCGCACCTGCGAGGAACCCTCGGGAAACGATTACTACGCTTTGTATGAGAGCCAGCGTCCGCTTGATGAGGACGAGGATTGCGCCCCGGCGCGTTTTGCCGACGGGGCGCCCGACTATAATTCCTGGGATGAGCGGCTCGATCAACTCGACGACGCTGTCGAGACGGAAGAACACCGTCGTTTGCCGTGGTGGAGCCCGTCGCATTGGCGCGGGCGGCGAAAGCGATGGTGGGCGGTTCGGATCGTCGCTTCGATGCTGTTGGGCTTTATCGCTCTGGTCGGATGGCTTGCGGTAACTGCGCCGCTTTCCAAGAGCCTTGAGCCGATTGCGCCGCCCCAGATCACATTGCTTGCCAGCGACGGGACCCCGATTGCGCGTTCAGGTGCGATGGTCGCTGCACCGGTCGAGCTCGAAAACCTGCCACCTCACGTCACCCAGGCCTTCATCGCGATTGAAGACCGCCGATTCTATTTGCATTGGGGCGTCGATCCGCGCGGCATCGCGCGCGCGGCATGGACGGGCGTTGGCGGCGGCAGCACGATCACCCAGCAGCTCGCCAAGTTCACCTTTCTTACTCCTGAGCAAAGCCTTAGCCGCAAGGCGCGCGAGGCTCTGATCGCGCTGTGGCTGGAGAGCTGGCTGACGAAGGGGGAGATTCTCGAACGCTACCTCTCCAACGCTTATTTCGGGGACAATCAATACGGTCTTCGCGCTGCCTCATTGCACTATTTCTACCGTCAACCGGAGAACCTGTTGCCGCATCAGGCGGCGATGCTGGCGGGGCTGTTGCAGGCGCCCTCGCGCTATGCGCCCACGCGGCACTATGAAAGGGCAGCTGCGCGCATGGATCTGGTGATCGCTGCGATGGTCGAGGAAGGTTACCTGACGCAGCAGGAGGCCGATGCGCTCCCAAGGCCGCAGATCGATTCGCGCACCCGCAATGACCTGCCCACCGGGACGTATTTTGCCGACTGGGCGCTCCCCATTGCCCGCGCGCAAAGCGAGGCGGGCTATGCTAGCCAGGTGCTCACCACGACGCTCGATGCGCGCCTCCAGACGCTGGCTAATCAGGTGATCGCGCGCGCCGCCCTTGGCGAGGCGCAGGTCGCCCTCGTCGCGATGCGGCCCAGCGGCGACGTAGTCGCCATGGTCGGAGGCAAACGCTATTCCGATAGCCGCTTTAATCGAGCAACCCAGGCGCGGCGCCAGCCCGGGTCGACGTTCAAGCTATTTGTCTATCTGACCGCGCTGCAGCAGGGCTGGAAACCGGGTGATATGATCGCCAACACACCGATAGAGGCTGGCAGCTATCGGCCAAGGAATTTGACAGCGCGTCTTCGAGGGTGATTTCTTCCGAGTAGCTCTCGCCGTAATTCCTTGG
>JBCBKF010000196.1:0-4813 GCA_038522255.1 Pseudomonadota bacterium | reverse complement strand
AAAGCGTCTATTCGATGGATGGTGACATCGCCCCGATCGCCGAAATCCTCGACGTGTGCGAAAGGCATGGCGCGCTCTCATACATCGATGAGGTCCACGCGGTCGGCCTGTACGGCCCGCATGGGGGCGGCATTGCCGAGCGCGAAGGGCTGATGGACCGCATCGACGTGATCGAAGGCACATTGGGCAAAGCCTTTGGCGTTATGGGTGGATACATTGCCGCCTCGCGCAACCTCGTAGATTTTGTCCGCAGCTTTGCCAGCGGGTTCATCTTCTCAACCGCTCTACCACCGGCCGTTGCAGCGGGCGCTGCGGCGAGCATCCGCCACCTCAAGGTGAGCGACCGGGAACGTGAGCTTCAGAAAGAGCGGGTCGCGCAAGTGCGCGCCCAACTCGACATCCTGGGCATCCCGCATCTCTCAAATCCCAGCCACATCATCCCGGTGATGGTGGGCGATGCCAAGAAGTGCAAGATGATCAGCGACTGGCTGATGGACAATCACGGCATCTATGTGCAGCCAATCAATTACCCCACCGTGCCGGTGGGCACCGAGCGGCTGCGCATTACGCCCTCGCCGGTCCACACCGATGGCGATATCACCCGCCTCGTGACAGCGCTCAGCGAAATCTGGTCGCAATGCGAGCTGGCGCGTCTCGCCACTGCCGCCTGATAAAACTGCGGCCTGATCACCGTTTCGGCATCTTCTGCCACAAAAAAGGGGCGGCGTGGCATCCCACGCCGCCCCTTTTTTTGATGTTGCAATGAAGGCGGAGCTTACAGGCCGGCTTCTTCGAAGATTTCGCCAAACTCACGGCCAGCAAGGCCGGGGTGGCTAACAGCCTTGGCGGCTTCGACATTGTCGCCGCCTTCAACGACGATCAGGCCAACCATGCCAGCGGCGTAGTGCGGCACGCACTTGTAGCCATATACGCCAGCCTTGGGGATGACGTAGCTGACTTCCTCGTTGATCTTGCCTTCCCAGCCTTCGACGCCTTCCGGGATCATGCCGTCGATCGAGGAGGACTGGTGGGTGGGGTTGGTCGGCAAGAACTTGATCGTGTCGCCGACATTCGCGGTAACAAGGCGCGGCTTATAGACCTGAAGCGCGCTCGAATCGTCGGGATCTTTGGTGTACATGTTGATCTCGATGACCGTACCGTTGGCTTCCACTTCGGGAGCGGCTTCCACGACTTCTTCAGTAGCCGCTTCTTCAGTGGCTTCGGCAGCCGGTGCGGCTTCTTCAGCGGGAGCCGCTTCTTCGGCAGGCGCTTCTTCTGCCGGTGCTTGACCACCGCCGCAGGCGGTAAGAGTTGCGAGGCTGGCGAGCGCTGCTGCGCCCAAAAGAGTGTTACGCTTCATATCTGACTTCCCTTTTGAATGATCTGTTCACCCACGATGGGGCGGGCCTTAAACCAGTTTCCGAAACATGCAAAGCACCTATTGGCAAGGCCCTGGCGCGGGGTTCTTTGCCCCCGTCGGTCTCTAAACGCGCGAACCGGCTGAGGTTTCCGGAAACGACTGTGTTCGCGCATCGGCCCCAGCATCGGCCCGCGCATCGGCCCGCACGTCAGCCTGTGTGCCCATAAAGATGCAGCGCCGCGCCCCCGCTCCCGATTGTATCGCATCTCGCGGCCCGGCGATGCGGTTGCGCTGAGGCAGGGCGGCGTTAAAGACGCTGGTCATGCAACACTCCGCTCCCTGGCACGCCCGCCTCGCCCTTGTCCTTGCGCTCTTGCTGCCGGTCTATTTTGCCGCGGCGGCTCTTGGCACGAAATTCAACTTGTGGAGTTGGCAGTTCGGCCTCCTCACTCTCACAGCGTTGGGCGGGCTGGTGGTCATGGGCGCCGTGGCTCTCTTCGCGCTTGTTTCCTTGATCGTGTGCCTGCGCCGCTCGCCCAAGCTGGGCTGGCGATCAGCGCTGGCTGGCCTGCTGATCCCTGCGGCGATTATGGGGTTCTTGATGGTGTCGCTGGCTGGCGCGGGCTCACATCCGATCCACGATGTCGCGACCGACACATCCAACCCGCCAGAGCTTTCAGCGAAGGTTATGGCGGACCGCGCCACGGCTGAGGCCAATCCGATCAACGCCTATGACACGCCGCTTGGCCAGACCGAGCAGTTTGCGGGAGCACAGCCGCCCTTGTCGCAGCAAACCTATGCCGAGATAATCGCCGAAAACTATCCGGATCTCAAATCGCTCCCACTTGAAAAGACCAGCGTCGATGAGGCCGTAAACGCTGTACAATTGGCGATGGCGGATATGGGAATGACCCAAATCCGCTATAACCGGGAATCAGGCACAGTCGAAGCGCTGGCCGAGACGTTCTGGTTCGGTTTCAAGGACGATGTCGTTGCCCGGGTGGGTGAGGACCAGATCGATTTTCGCTCAGTCAGCCGCGTGGGGCAGAGCGACCTTGGTGCCAATTCAAAGCGGATTATGGACTTGCGTGATCGGATCGCCGAGAAGCTTGCGCGGTAAAACTCAGTTGCGAAAGGTGACTGCAGCGAGCGCGCTTCGCTGAAAAACAGTCAACACGCACAGCCCAGCATAACCATAGGCAATCAAAGCGAACCAGCCTGGCAGCAGGCACATGGCAATGAAGACCGCGATCGTCTCGGCCCCCTCGGCAAGCCCAGTGGAGTAGAAGAAGCTCTTTGTGCCGTGGGCCAGTGTGCTCACACCGCGTTCTGCGGCGATCACCGCGAAAGCGAGAAAGCTGACCCCCGTCAGCACGAAACTGGCAACCAACACCAGCGCGGGCAGCGTGTTCGCCGGGTCCAGCACGCCAAAGCCCAGCGGGATCGAGACGTAGAAGGCGAAATCGGCAACGATATCGAAATAGCCACCCAGCAGCGTTGGCTGAGATGCGCGCGCGACCGCGCCATCGAGCCCGTCGAGCACGCGGTTGGCAATGATCAGCGCCAGGCCCACCCATACCTCGCCAAAGCCAATCGCCACCGCCCCTGCCAGCCCCAGCGCAAGACCTGCAAAGGTCAGCGCGTTGGCCGTCACACCCAGCCTCGCCAAAGCGCGACCGGCCGCGTTGAGGGGCGGATCGATGAGCGGGCGCAGTCTGGCATCGAGCATGGCCCTACCCTGCCCCCAATCCAGCGCCCGATATCGAGGCACCAAAAGTCAAAAGCCCGATCCAGGCACCCGTCATCGCGGTGGCGATGTTGCCCGCGATCCAGCTTTTAAGGCCAAGCGCGGCTGCTTCTGCGCGGCGCTCAGGACACAAGGTCCCGATGGTCGAGACAAGCAGACCGACGCTGGCAAGGTTCGCGACCCCGCACATTGCGTAGGTGACGATCAGGAGGCTGCGTTGCCCCAACGCGCCATCCGGCAATGCGGCAAGTTCGAGATAGGCGACATATTCGTTGAGGATTGCCTTGGTCCCCATCAAGCCCCCAGCTGTGGCGGCCTCGCCCCAGGGCACGCCGATGAGCCACATGAGCGGCGCGAACAGCCACCCGAACACGCGCTTTAGTGTCAGCGGCTCCTCGCCCACCAGTGGTAACAGGGTAAGCGCCTCATCTGTCAGCGCCACCAGCGCGAAGACCACGATGATGATGGCAATCACGGCGAGGAACAATTGCATGCCGTCCATCGTGCCCTTGACGATGGCATCGATGCTCGATTCGTATTTAAGGCCTGCCTCGCCCCCTTGCGTGGCGGTCGCTTCATCTTGCGGATCACCGGGCACCATCAGCCGCGCAATGAGCAAGGCGGCGGGCAGCGAAACAAGCGAAGCGGCGATCATGTGGCCCACGGCATTGTCCACGGTCTCGCGCAAAGTGGTGGCGTACAGGATCAGGATCCCGCCCGAGATTGTCGCCATGGCCAGCACCATGATCTGAAACAGCTCTGCGCGGCTGACGCGGGCGAAGTAAGCGCGCACGGCAAGCGGGCTTTCCACAACGCCCAGGAACATGTTTGCCCCGCCAGCAAGGCCCACAACGCCGCTTACGCCCAGGGTGCGGCGCAACAGGAAGGAAAGCCCGTTCACCGCCGCGCGCAGGACGCCCCAATGCCACAGCAGCGCGGCGAGCGCGGAGAACACGATGACGAGCGGCAGGATCTGGAACGCGATAATCAGCGGAGCGTCGGCCCCTTCCTTGAGCGCGAAGGGCAACGGCGCGCCGCCCAGATAGCCAAACATGTAGGATGAGCCCTTGAGCGTAGCGCGCTCAATTGCGGAGACCCCTTCGTTGAGATAGCCCATCGCCGCCCACACGAACGGCACCCGGATGATAAGCAGCGCCAGAGCCGCTTGCAGGCCCAACGCGCCAGCAATCCATTTGGCTGATGGGCGCTGCTCACGGTTCTCGCTCAACGCAAAGGCCAGTACGACAAGAACCGCGATCCCAAGGATCGGGCGCAGCTGATCAAGCCAGTCCAACGCCTAGCCACGCTGCCAGTTGAAGAAACGCTCCACCCATTTCAGCACAGCTTCGGGCTTGTTGGCGCGCTTCCAGTTGCCGGCGGCAAACTTGTTCGCCTCGGCCATGGTCGGGTAAGAATGGATCGTGCCAAGGATCTTGTTGAGGCCGATATTGTGCTTCATCGCCAGCACATATTCCGCCAGCAGCTCGCCCGCATGGCTGCCAACAATGGTCGCGCCCAGAATCGTGTCCTTGCCCGGCGGTGTCAGCACTTTGACAAAGCCGGCGGTCTCGCTTTCGGTGATGGCGCGGTCGAGATCGTCGAGGTCATAGCGGGTCACTTCATAAGCGACGCCCTGCTCTTTGGCTTCGGTCTCGTTGATGCCGACGCGCGCCACTTCGGGGTCGAGGAAGGTGACCGCGGGGATC
>JBCBKF010000195.1:0-4819 GCA_038522255.1 Pseudomonadota bacterium | reverse complement strand
AATATTACCGAGATTGATAGCATTCCGAATGCTATCAACTAAGAAACCAGATATGTATTCGACGCCGGGGCTACCGGTTACTACTATTGGATTTCCGCCAGCTACAGCTTCAACCTCAGCGTCACAAAGTGCCCGAAATCCACGTTGTTCTATAAGTTTTTGGCGTAGCATCTTTTCGCTCCAATCGTTGTTCTGCGTCGTTGGTTCACCGAGACGAGGCAACGCAGAACACCCCGCCACGGTATCTTGCACCTTTCAAACAGTCTGGCCCTGATTGAGGGAAAACCTGAAGTTTTCGGTCGGCGGAGCCGGGGCCGCCGCCGCCTCATTCTGTGAATGGAACTCGGCAGCGGCCCCGGCACCGTCTCAATCCGCGCATAGGTTCCAATCGAAACCCAGACAGCAGCAATGGCGATGATCGTGAACAGCGGGCCGACGAACAGTTTGGTCGATAGAGCCTGGCTGAAAATAACCTCGCCAAGAAGGCGATCCGCAGTGCTTTCCAGAACCTGTGACCGAAACAGTTCCATGACGGGTCCATCAGCTCCTACGCCGCCTAATCCCTATAAGGACACATCATTTTTGGGTGGAATATGCGACCTACAGGTTTTAGTAAGGGCACGGAAAATTGCGGGCTGCCAGCCTGTCGCCAAGGCAAAGTGGGCTGCGCGCGTGTTGAGGCGGTTTGCCGCTCGCCGCCAAACGCTCGCAAAAAGAGCTGTGGTCAACTTTCTTTGCCGTGATTCCTTCGATTGCGGATCGATGATTCGCAAACAGCTACCAAATGGTAAGCTTCGCAAAGAGTGGGAAGAATGATTGCGTGGAGGAGAGGCGATAGAGATCAAGAAGGTAAGTTTTGCCGAAAGCGAGCTCGATCAACAAGTTGTACAAATTCTCGCCGAAGCCATTCTAGACCGTACAGATTATGGCGAAGGTTGCTGCTCGAGTCCGCTTTTAGATCGCCACGAACCGTTTCCCTGCGACCGCAATTGGGTCGATTGCAGAATATCCGCTTTTAGCGATCCATCATCCCAAAGCCGACGTTCTGCAAACGGCCCACTTCAAGCCACGCAGCATAATGCTCTCAAAGTCCGCTCCGACCCCCAAAGTCAGCCTTTCTGACGAACGCTCATGTTCGCCAAACGTGGTCGCCATCTTGCAACAGGGCTTCCGCCAGCGCGGGAGCCAAAGCCAAATTCAAATCACCCCCAAAAATCACCCCCAAGGCGTGACCAGGTACTTCTCGCCCGTTTTCATCTGGCGGTAGTCGCTGATCGCATCCTTGGTCAGCATTTCCTCAAGGTTGACCTTGGCCTTGTAGTTGGACGCAAAGGTCGTGGTCAGGTTTTCAAGCACGCGCATGCGCATCTTGATCACCGTCTCCATCCCCGCTTTCGTGAGGAATGGGGTCAGGAGCCAGCCCTGGACGCAGAATTGCAGGCCATAGGACGGGGTGAGGATGGTCGGGCTGAGGTCAAGGCGACCATAGGTGTACATCTTCTTGTCCTGGTCCGAGCCGTAGCGCGAATATTCGCCCATCTTGGAGGCTGCGACCTGCTCCATCGCCTTGAGTACACGGTCGGTGTTGTTGCCGCCGCCAATCGGATCGAAGCCGAGGTAGGCGTCGGTCTCGTCAATCGCGGCGCGCAGCTGGGCCATGTAATCCTCATCAGAGGAGTTCACGACCCACTTGGCGCCCAGACCCTTCAGAAGGTCAACATGCTCTTGCTTGCGCACGATATTGACCAGCTTCATGCCGTCTTCGAGGCAGATCTTGTTGAGCATCTGGCCCAAGTTTGAAGCAGCGGCGAGGTGGACGATGGCGTCGTGGCCCTCCATCTTGGCCGTCTCGACAAAGCCTAGCGCGGTCATCGGGTTCACAAAAGACGATGCCCCCGCTTCCGCGCTGTGATCGCCCAGCGGCAGGCTTAGATTGGCATCGGCGATGGCATATTGGCTGAACGCGCTGCCCGGGACGCAGGCAATGCGCTGACCCATCAGCGCCTTGGCCGCGTCGCCATCGCCGGTAGCGACCACGGTGCCAGCGCCCTCGTTACCGGCAGGCAGACGCTGGCCAAAACGGTTCTTCGCGCCCGACAGGAACGGCTCGGGGAAGTTTGCAACCACTTTGCCTGTCGAATATTCCGCATTCTCGAAATCGCCCGCGCTTGTCAGGATCGCGAGGTCCGAAGGGTTGATCGGGGCTGCTTCCATCTTGACCAGCACCTCATTGTCCTTGGGCTCGGGGAAGGTCACCTCGCTCACTTCAAGCGTAAGATTTCCGTCTTCGGTAAGCGTGGTGAACAGCTGTTTTCCGGTGGTGGTCATGATTATTCCTCTCCTGTTTCGGGGTATCTTGCGGACACGAAGTAGAGCCCTTGGGGCGGCGCGTTAAGCCCTAATTCGGCGCGGTCGCGCGCGGTGAGCGCTTGAGCCATGCGCGCCTCGGACCACGTGCCTTGCCCGACCAGCTTGAGGCACCCGACCATCGAGCGCACCTGATGGTGGAGGAAACTGCGCGCTTGGGCGTGGATGTGGATTTCGCGGCCCCATTCGGTCTCGACAGGCTCGACATCCAGCCTGTCCAGCGTCTTGACCGGATCGTTCGCCTGGCAATGTACGGATCGGAAGGTGGTAAAGTCATGTCGTCCTACCAGCGCCTGCGCGGCGCGGTGCATGGCGGTGGTGTCAAGTTCGGGCACGACCTGCCACACGCGGTTCTTGGCCAGCGTCAGCGGCGCGCGCCGATTGAGGATGCGATAGACATAGGCGCGGCCCGTGCACGAAAAGCGCGCATGCCAGTCATCGGGGACCATCGCGCAATGGATGATCGCAATCGGATCTGGCCGCAGATGAGCGTTCAAAGCTTCGGAGAGGCGGAACGGGTCCATCTCTTTTTCCAGATCGACATGGCTGCGCATGGCGAGCGCATGGACGCCGGTGTCGGTTCGCCCCGCGCTGTGGAGCACAGCCTCTTCGCCCGTGACCTTGTAGAGAGCCTCCTCAATAGCTTGCTGGACGCTTGGCCCATGCGCCTGGCGCTGAAGGCCCTGGAAAGGCGTGCCGTCAAATTCGATGGTTAGCGCGTATCTAGTCATTGGGGTGAGGCATATGCGAGCAATCAGGTAAGTACGGTACCGGGCTCGACCGGGCGCCCGCGCAGATAGTCTTCAAGGTTCATCGCCGGCTTTCCTGCGCGCTGGAGCGTGACCGGGCGCAAGGCTCCAGGGCCGCAGGCGATGGTGAAGTCAGTGCCGAGGATTTCGCCCGGTGCTCCGGAGGCGTCGACCACTTGCGCCATCAGCAGCTTCACGCGTTCCCCTTCCAATTCGAACCAAGCGCCAGGAAACGGCGCGAGACCGCGCACCAGGCGCTCGATCGACTCGGCACCCTGGGCCCAATCGATCCGCGCTTCGGCCTTGTCGACTTTGGGCGCCAGGGTGGCGAGCGTATCGTCCTGGGGGACGGGCGGATACGTGTCGAGGTCCGCCAGAACATCGACCATCGCCGCCGCGCCCAATGCTCCGAGCTCTTCGAACAATTCGCCAGTGGTCTTGCGGCTGATCGGGGTCCGCACAATGTGGCGCATCGGCCCTGTGTCCAGCCCGGCCTCCATCTGCATGATCGTCACCCCCGTTTCCGCGTCGCCCGCCATCACCGCCCGGTGGATCGGCGCAGCGCCGCGCCAACGGGGCAGGATCGAGGCGTGGATGTTGAGGCAGCCATGCACAGGCGCATCAAGGATCGCCTGGGGCAGGATCAGGCCATATGCCGCTACCACCGCTACTTCGGCTTCAAGCGCCGCAAACTCCTGATGGCGCTCCGGTTTGCGCAGGCCCTTGGGCGAGCGCACCTCTATCGCCAGCTCTTCGGCCTTCAGCTGCACAGGCGAGGGGCGCAACTTCTTGCCTCGGCCCGCGGGGCGCGGCGGCTGGGTGTAGACACACGCGACCTCGTGCCCAGCTTCGCAGAGAGCGACCAGCGCCGGCACCGCAAAATCGGGCGTTCCCATAAACACAATTCGCATACCGGCACCGCCTCTAACGGGACAAATGGGAGTTTGCACCATCCGATGCGGCCAGCGCTTCGACAAATGCAGCGCCAGTGTCTAGAGCATCGGCGTCATGTCCAAGGAAATTGATCAGCTTTCAGCCAGCCTCGCGCGGCTTCCGGGGCTGGGCCCGCGCTCGGCCAGGCGCGCGGTTTTGTGGCTGGTCAAGAACCGCGAGAACGCACTGCCCAACTTGCTGGAATCGCTCGCCATCGTGTCCGAGACGCTGGTGGAGTGTTCGGTCTGCGGCAATGTCGATACCAGCGACCCCTGCCACATTTGCGCCGATCCGCGCCGCGATCAAAAGAGCCTGTGCGTGGTCGAGGATGTCGCCGATGTCTGGGCGCTCGACCGCGCGCGATTGTTCCAGGGCCGCTATCATGTGCTGGGCGGGCGGCTTTCCGCGCTTGATGGGGTGGGGCCGGAGGAGCTCAACATCGCGCGGCTGCTCGACCGGGTGAGTGATGGCGGAACCGACGAAGTGGTGCTCGCTATGAACGCAACGCTCGAAGGGCAGACGACCGCGCATTATCTCGCTGAACGTTTGGAACCCCACGGCGTGCGCATCACCCAACTGGCGCACGGCCTGCCGGTGGGCGGCGAGCTTGATTACCTTGACGAAGGCACCTTGGCGCAGGCGCTGCGGGCGAGGCGCCCCGTGGAATAACGATCACTCAGATCGAACCTGTTCGCTTGCAGCCGCGCGCCTGCGCGACTATTTTACACCCATGGCTATTCGCGAAATCCTTGAAGTGCCGGACCCCCGGC
>JBCBKF010000194.1:0-4833 GCA_038522255.1 Pseudomonadota bacterium | reverse complement strand
TTGCCTCTGGCAAAGCCCGGCTGGTTGTCCCGCCATCCGAATTGCGCGCGCCGCGCCACCAGGTGGATGTTGACCGCAATTTTGAGCTTCCCAACGTGCTGTTTGCAGCCACCGTTGGTCTTTATCTCGGCTTTCTCGGCGTCATGCTGGCTGCATTCGCTACCCCGGGCCTCGCCATCCCGATGGTGATTTTTGCCGGCTTCATCATCGCCGGTTTCGGCGTCCCGGCGATCTGGACGCGGCTTGCGGGCAACAAGACCGGCCCGCTCACCTACGCGCAATTCAGGAATGATGGCATCATGACGAACACCGGTCGCTGCGCGCCGCGCGACGCCGCGATCCAGATGCTGATCTTGCCAGTGTTGATTGTTGTGTGGGGCTGCGCGATCGCGGTCATCGCGGCTCTGGTGGCCTAAGCGACGCCCACTGAACGCCTGGACAAATCGGAAAGAAGCGCGGGGTCGAGTACATCGATCCCGCGTTTGCCGTTTCGCTTGATCGCCCCGATCGCCTCGATATCGCCCAGCTTGCGGCTGACTGTCTCGATCGTCAGGCCCAGCATGTTGGCAATTTCACCGCGTGTCAGAGGAAGCTCAAAATGGACTGCTGCGTGGCATGAGGATTGGCTGGCCGCGTGCGAGAACTCGTCCAGTAATGCGGCCAGACGGGTTTCAGCCGATGCGTGTGCGGTGAGTTCAAGCAAGGAGCGTGTCGCCAGAAGGTCCTCCTGGCTTCGGCGCAGCAGCGCGCGGGCGAGCGCCGGATAGCTCTCTATCGCCGCTTCGATATCGCTGCGGGCAAAGGTGCATAAACGGCTCTGGGTCAACGCGACCACATCGTGATGCGCAAACGGTGCGAAGAGTTCTCCGATAAAGCCAGCGGGATGGACCAGCGCGAGGATTTGTTCATTTCCGTCCGCGTCCATTGCCGAGACCTTGAGCGCGCCGCTGACCAGAGTCGCGCAGGCGGCTTGCTCATCCCCGGCCGCGAACAGCATTTCTCCGCGCGCCAGTGTGCGCGTGCGACCGGCCGCCGCCAATGCGCTGCGCTCTTCAGGCGTCAATACCGCGCAAGCGGCTGTCTCTCTGACGGGGCAATCCTGGCAGGCGAGTTGCACTGTGGCCATGTTACAAGCGTCCTATCCCTATTGCAGCAGCGCGTTATCGATCAAGTTTCGCGCTCATCCCGGCAAGGATCTCCGCGTATTCGTCGAGCGTGGTTGAAAGGCGGTCTTGCGCCTCAGTGATCGTCGCGATCTCTTCAGCGGGACCAAGAGCAAAAAGGGCGTCGGCAGCAAGAAGATCGAGATCGGCAAGAGCGACCCGCGCTTCGCCGTGATGCGATGTCAGATCGGCGAGGCGGACCTGCGCCTCGGCCCAGCGAGTGGTTTCCACGTCCGATGAGGCTGCAGCCGTGACGAAGCGCTGGGTTGGCTGAAGTTTGGCGACAAACGCCTCGTTGGCTCTGGTCGCGCGCGCGGTGATCGCGGCGAGCCGGGCATCGATTTCAACGGGCATCGCTGGAGGCGGCGTCGGCGCGTAGTTTTCAGGCGGGACCGCAACTGCAGGAAAACGCAAGGCAACGCGGCCTGGTTCGGCTGTTTCCTGCGGTATCGCAAACGAAGGGTATTGCGTTTTCGAACCCGCGCACGCTGTCAATGCCAGAGACGCAGCAATCGCGCAGAAAACGGATGGTAGAGAAATATCTATGTTCATCTGAATCGTCACCGTAAGCTCAATATCACGCCGCAACCCACGGTGGTAGGTCCCACTGCCTTATCGTCACTGCGCATGGCAAGAGCTGGCCGACACGGTTTTTGGCAGGGGGATGGACCAGCAGGGACGTCGTTTTTCTGAAGCAATAGGCGTTGACTTGATGCCTCCTTTCCCTTAACGGCACGCATCTTTCCGGAGCTGCTCAAGAAGCGGCGCCGCAATCGCGTTCGGTCCGGGGCCTATCCTCGCATGGCCGGGCACACACGCAAGATTGAGAGTTTACAAGCCATGTTCGCGATAGTGCGCACAGGCGGCAAGCAATATCGGGTTGCCGCCGGAGACAAGATTGCCGTTGAAAAGCTCGCGGGCGACGCCGGTGAGACGGTGACGCTGGACGATGTCCTGCTGGCGGGTGAAGGTGACAGTGTCACTGACGCATCCAAGGTAACGGTGTCCGCTGAAATCATCGCTCAGGCCAAGAGCGAAAAGGTCGTCGTGTTCAAGAAGCGTCGCCGCCACAATTACCGCCGCAAGGCGGGCCACCGTCAGCAGATGACGCTGCTGCGCATCACGGATGTCGGCACTGCGGCGAAGAAGCCTGTGGCCAAGAAGGCGGCGGCTCCCAAGGCCGAGCCTGAAATTGAAACCAAGGCCGCGCCCGCCAAGAAGGCACCCGCCAAGAAGGCAGCGCTCAAAGAGGCAGCGCCTAAGAAGGCTGAACCCAAGGCGTCCGACGCCTCTGGCGAGACCAAGTAAGGATAACTGACCCATGGCACATAAAAAAGCAGGCGGTTCATCGCGCAACGGTCGCGATTCAAACGCGAAATATCTTGGTGTGAAAAAGTTCGGTGGCCAGGTCGTGGTCGGCGGAAACATCCTCGTGCGTCAGCGCGGCACCAAGTTTTATCCGGGCACCAATGTCGGCCTTGGTCGTGATCACACGCTTTTTGCTACCGCGGACGGTGTCGTCCGATTCCACAAAGGCAAGCTGGGTCGCAAATACGTGTCGGTAGACATGATTGCAGAGGCAGCTGAATAACCGGACGGTTCACGAACAGGATCGTCCACCGGGGCGGTCCTAGCCGATCATAGCAATCGGCACTGACGAGGGAGAAGGGCCACCCCGCTAAAGCCGGGGGAGCCATCTCCCTCTTCGCGTTTCTCCCTCGTTTCGTCGCGTAATTAAATGTCGCGGCAATGATAGTGTCATGCGTTTGGGCTATGGCTCATACGCGGGGCGAGAGAGGGAATGCTCGTGTTCCATAGAAGCAGAAGATTGCTGTTGCGGCCTGTTTGGCCCGAAGACTGGCAAGGCGTTCTGGAGGGTATTGCGGATGAAGGCGTGGTGCGAAACCTCGCCAGCGCGCCATGGCCCTACCACGAATCCGACGCTCGCGATTTCACCGCCCGGGCAACGGAGCCTCAGTTTCCCCGCTTCCTTATTACGCGCGCGCGCGACGCGCAGGTGGTCGGCTGTATCGGGATCGATCGCAATGATGCCTTCGCCGATAGTGTTGAGCTGGGATACTGGATCGCGCGGCCGCATTGGGGCCAGGGCTTTGCGACCGAAGCAGGCCTTGCGGTGCTCGCGATTGCCCGCACGCTTGGCCACGGCCGCGTCGTGGCGATGCATTTCCTCGACAATCCGGCTTCGGGCCGAGTGCTGGAGAAACTGGGTTTTGCTCCTACCGGGGCAACCTCGCTGCGGCATTCCTGCGCGCGCGGGCAAAGGGCAATGGCGCGCGAGTTTGCGCTCGATTTCTCGCACTGGTCGCAAGCGGCGTAAGGCATCGCCAGCTTCCAGCACCATTGCTGACCGGGTCGCTCCCTTGTTTGGCGCCGCGAGTTCGACTACGAAATTGGGGTAATGACTGCACGCAAACGGCTAACGCCCGAAGAATCCCGCGCAACCGCTCTCGAAGCAGCGCGGGACTTGCTGATTGATACCGGACCTCAATCGGTCACGCTGAAAGCCGTGGCGGGACGGATCGGGCGCACTCACGCCAACTTGCTCCATCATTTCGGGTCTGCCTCGGGATTGCAAAAGGCACTTGCCGAACACCTTGCGCGCACTGTGTGCGAGACGATCAAGGAAGCGGTCCATGCAAGCCGCGCTGGGCTGGGTTCTGCGCGCGAAGTGGTGGATCTGACCTTCGATGCCTTTGATCGCGAAGGGGCGGGCGCGCTGACCAGCTGGATGCTGTTGACCGGCAATGAAGATGCCCTCGCACCGATCATCACCACGATCCACCAATTGGTCGATGACATCACGACGGAAGAGGCCGGCGCAGGAGCCGATTGCCTGCCGGTCCACCGCGACACGCTCAATCTGGTGCTGCTCGCGCTGGGCGATGCTTTGATCGGGGCAGCCTTGGCGAAGTCGTTGGGCCTGCCACGCGACGCCGCGCGTCAACGCGCGCAGCAAGCCCTCGAAGCTTCGATGGAACTCTATCAGACGACTTAGGCCGCTCCATCGCCGATCCCGGTGCGCTGCCAATCGGGCAAGTCGCCGGCGTCAAGGTCGCTCACCCGCAAGTGATCAATGGCAAGGCCGAACCCTTCATAAGCGATCTTGCGACGCTTTTCGTCCGACTGATCGAGCGGAACCACAACCAGGCGCCGGTTGACCTTTTGTCGCCAGTTCATTCGCGCGGTGTTTTCCTGACCGACATAGCAGCCCTTTTCAAAGCTGACGCCGTTCAATTCGACGGCATTGGTTTCCAGCCACAGGATATCGCCAAGCTCCGCTTGCCCCTCGGGCACGCCAAGCGCGAGGCGATGCGCTTGCCATGCGGTGTCAGCCGATCCGCCGTCCGGGCCGCCCAGCCAGCGATAGCCAAGCGCCGCCAGCCTTGGATCGGGCAGCGCGCCGGGCGCCGCCGTCAGCGACCAGTGGACCGCTATGCCTTCTTCCCTCGCAATGTCGATCTGGCGGCGCAGACGGTAGAGCGAGAGGCGCTTTACCAGATCGTCCGCAACCGCCGCCTCGCAGTCGAGCCGCAGCGCGCCCTTGCCGCCATCCCAGACCAGGAAATCAAACATCGCCTTACCCTGAGCGGAAAGCAGCGCGGCGTAGACCGGCAGATCACTCGAGACATCGTTGGTGACGAGGCCCTGG
>JBCBKF010000193.1:0-4841 GCA_038522255.1 Pseudomonadota bacterium | reverse complement strand
CCGTCGGCATCACTTGCGCGGCCTCGCCAGCGTTCAAGGGCGCCGTGGGAGGCGTGATAGTCGTTGTCGAGGGTGTCGAAGAATTGCTCATTCCCAGTCCAGAGCTCCTTTCTTCCACTCATAGGTAAGGCCAATGGCGAGAATGCCGAGGAAGGTCATCATCCCGATCCAGCCAACCCAGCCCGTCTCGCCCAGGCTCACTGCCCAGGGGAATAGGAAGGCAGCCTCAAGATCGAAGATGATAAAGCTGATCGCAACCAGGTAAAAGCGCACATCAAACTGACTGCGCGAATCTTCAAAAGCGGGAAAGCCGCATTCGTATTCCGAAAGTTTGTCCGCATTAGGCTTGTGCGCGCCGGTCAGGCGAGAGACGCCCATCGGCAAAAACACGAAAAGCACCGACAAACCGAGCGCAATGAAGATGAAAATCAGTATCGGTAGATACTGGCTGAGGTCGACCACGACACACTGTCCAAAGTTTGATTTATCCCGATTGTCACCTAGGCCTCTCACCCCCGCGGCGCAAGGGCGAGACTCGGGCGAAACCGCGTATACATGTTGCGCCGAACCGAACACTGGCCCGCCGCCGCATCCCAAAGAGGGATGCTGAGCGCATAGTGGTGGCACACAGCGCTCCTGTTGCGGTGATCGTCAGGCCGCTGTCTTGCCACCCTTGCCATAGGGCGGCTTAAATCCTCCCAGTTTGGCAATATCGATCTTGGGCTGATGATAGGTTGCGCGCGCGTGGCTGAATTCGCGGAAGCCTTCGATCGCGTGGTAGCTGCCAATCCCTGAAGGACCGACACCGCCGAACGGCAAATCCTCCATCGAAACATGGAACAGCACATCATTGGTCGTCACCCCGCCGCTGATCGTGCGGGTGAGGACGCGTTCCTGCTCGGCTTGATCTTCGCCGAAATAATACAGGCCCAGTGGGCGATCATTCTCATTGACGTAATCGACCGCCTGATCGACCGCCTTGTACGTTTTTACCGGCAGCACCGGCCCGAAGATCTCCTCCTGCATCACCTTCATCTCGTCGGTGACATTCTTGACGATACTAAGCGGCATCTTGCGCTGATTGGCGTTCGAGAAATCCTCGCCCGCGGGATTGACCTCAACCACGTCAGCGCCCTTGTCGCGCGCGTCTTCGATAAGGCCCTGCAAGCGTTCAAAGTGCCGGTCGGAGACGATGGAGGCGTAGTCATCGTTTTCGAGCAGCGTCGGATACATGTTAGCGACCCCGTGCGAGACGCCGGCGACCGCTTCGTCCTGTTTGTCTTCGGGGACATACATGTAATCGGGTGCCAGGCAAATCTGCCCGACATTCATCATCTTGCCCAAGGCAATACGTTCACCGGCCTTTGCAAAATCGGCGCTGCGGCCCATGATGACTGGTGACTTGCCGCCGAGTTCCAGCGTCACCGGGGTCAGGTTCTTCGCCGCCGCTTGCATGACGAGACGCCCGGTGGCGGTAGACCCTGTAAAGACCAGGTGATCAAACGGCAGCGCGGAAAACGCCGCTGCCACCTCGGGCCCGCCGGTCACGACAGCCACTTCGTCCTTCGTAAAGTATTGCGGGACCAGTTCGCCCAGCAATTCGCTGGTTCGCTCGGTAAATTCGCTCGGCTTGATCATTGCTCGGTTGCCGGCGCCCAGCACCTGCATCAGCGGCCCAAAGGCGAGATTTACCGGAAAATTCCACGGGGAAAGGATGCCGATGACGCCCTTGGGTTCGTAGCGCACCTCGGCCTTGGCGCCCAACAGGCCAAGCGGGAATTGAACCGGGCGTTTTTGTGTCTTGGCCCATTTGTCCATGTTCTTGAGCGTGTGCTTGCCCGAATTAACCGTGCTGGTGATGTCGGTAATCTTTGATTGCTGCATGGAGCGACTGCCGAAATCCGCGCTCATCGCCTTGCACAGGCTCTCCGAGTGATCGGTCAAGATCGCCATGGCGCGCTTGATCCGGTCCTTGCGCAGCGACATCGGTTCGGGCCGCGATGCTGTAAACGCGTCGCGCTGAAGCGCGAGCAGCTGTTCCAATTCCTCGCGTCGGTCGTCAGCCATGATCCCTCTCCGTTACAATCCAAGTTGATTGGCTGCGTGTGTCGCGCAAACCGCCCGCACTTGCAAGCAGGAGCCTGTTAGCCGCGCCCGACCAATTGCGTAGGCCAAGCCGATTGCCAAGCCGATTGCCAAGCCGCCTTGGCGATCTTAAAACCGCGCGAAATAGCCCCCGCAACCGTTCAAAGGGATTGAAACCATGGCCCAGCTTTCCGCTCAAGACCCGATTGTCATCCTCTCCTATGCCCGCACCCCAATGGGCGGCATGCAAGGCGCATTGGCAGAGGTCTCCGCCACTGATCTGGGCGCCACCGCCGTGAAAGCGGCGGTGGAACGCTCCGGCGTTGATGGCGCTTCATTTGACCGCGCGTATATGGGCTGCGTGCTGCCCGCCGGCCTTGGCCAGGCACCCGCGCGCCAGGCCATGGTGAAAGCCGGCCTGCCAAAATCGGTTCAGGCCACGACAGTCAACAAGGTCTGCGGTAGCGGCATGCAAACCGTCATCATGGGCGCCGAGGCTCTGGCCAGCGGCAGCGTCGATTACATTGTGGCAGGCGGCATGGAGAGCATGACCAACGCACCCTACATGCTGAAGAAGCACCGCTCGGGCGCGCGCCTTGGCCATGACAACATCTATGATCACATGTTTCTCGACGGGCTTGAGGACGCCTATGACGAAGGCCGCGCAATGGGCTCTTTTGCGCAGGACAGCGCAAATTCCTACCAACTCACGCGCGAGGACATGGACGGCTATGCAATCGAAAGCCTCACCCGCGCCAATGCCGCGATCGAAAGCGGAGCGTTCGCCGATGAGGTTGTCCCTGTAACCTACACGACGCGTAAAGGCGAAGTGACGGTCGACACCGACGAACAGCCCGGCAAGGGCCGCCCGGACAAAATCCCGCAATTGCGTGCGGCCTTTGCAAAGGACGGGACGATCACGGCCGCTACTTCAAGCTCCATTTCGGATGGCGCGGCCGCTGTGGTTCTCACCCGCGAAAGCATTGCCAAGGCCAATGGGCAGACACCAGTCGCAAAGGTCGTCGCCATGGCAGCACACGCGCGTGAGCCCAAGGACTTCACGGTCGCACCGGTCGGCGCGATCCAGAAGCTGCTTGAGGCCACCGGGTGGAGCGTTGACGACGTCGATCTGTGGGAAGTGAACGAGGCGTTTGCCTGCGTTGCCATGTTCGCAATGCGCGACATCGGCATCAGCCACGACAAGATCAACATCAATGGCGGCGCAACCGCTCTGGGCCATCCCATCGGCGCATCAGGCACACGTATCCTCGTGACGCTGCTCAATGCGCTCAAAACGCAAGGCAAGACCAAGGGCATCGCCAGCCTTTGCATTGGCGGAGGCGAAGCTACTGCGCTGGCGGTCGAGATCGTCTGACGACGGGCCGACGGGGCTACGGGCCGATAGGGCGACAGCAGCGTTACGGAACGGCTTGCGGCGGATCCTCATCACCCCATAAGAGCCCCGCTTCAACCCATCCGATGCGGCCCGTCACGCTGATCTCGCACCAGGTTTCGCGGCAGCGCAGCAATTCGCCCACCACTCCCGGCTCGGCCCGCCATCGCAAAGCTGAGGTGATGCTGGGCTCTTCGCGCAACGAGGCAAGTTCCTCGCCGATGACAATCACAGTGCGGGTTCCAGAGAGCTGGCTGCTCGTGATCCAGCCCTGTGCGCCGTCAGGATCCTCGACAAAGGACCATCCCTCCCGCACACGCAAGACCTTTACCGGCAGGCCCTGGCGTCGATACAGCCATTCGATGGGATATTCCAAACCGGGCCCAACCCGCATGCGCACCTCATCAAATCGCAGCGAAACCCAATAGGGTGCCTTCTCATCCTGCGCCAAAGCGCTCTCGGCATGGGGCAAACCGGCCACGGCCATGATCGGCAGCGCGGCCATAATCGAGCGCATGATTGATCGCTTCACTCTCATGGCGCCCGCCTTAGCGATGCGCGGCCAAGCCCTGCAAGCCCGGCAATCCTTATCCACGCTTGACCGGGCTGCGCCTATGGCCTTAGCGCGTCGGACATGGCTGCATCGCACATCCCTCCGCAATTCCCCTCGGGCAAGCCCAAGGTCGTGGTCACCCGCCAGCTCATGCCCTCGGTTGAGCAGCGGATGTGCGAATTGTTCGAAACCACACTCAACCCGCATGACGAAGCGATGAGCGAGGACGCGTTGATCGCCGCTATGCAGGATTGCGACGTGCTGGTCCCCACAGTGACCGACCGGATTACAAGCGCCATGATCGAAGCCGCAGGCGATCGCCTGGGCCTAATTGCCAGCTTTGGAGCGGGCACCGAACATATCGATCTCAAGACTGCTGCTGCACGCAAGATCCTCGTCACCAACACACCCGGCGTCTTTACGGACGACACCGCCGACATAGCCATGGCCGCGATCATCGGTGTGCCGCGGCGCATTCGCGAAGGGACCCAATTGGTGCGCCGCGGTGAATGGAGCGGTTGGGCGCCCTCCGGGCTCTTGGGGCGAAAGCTTGGCGGAAAGGTTTTGGGCATTATCGGCATGGGCCGCATCGGCCAGGCGGTTGCCCATCGCGCGCGCGCTTTCGGCCTCGAAGTCGCTTACACGAACCGCAAACGCCTGCCCCAAGCGATCGAGAGCATGCTGGGCGCACGCTTTGTCGACACGCTTGATTCTCTAGTGGCTGAAGCCGATATCCTGACCCTGCACTGCCCGCTGACGCCGGAAACCCGAGGGCTGATGGACGCGCGCCGTATCGGTCTCATGAAATCG
>JBCBKF010000192.1:0-4855 GCA_038522255.1 Pseudomonadota bacterium | reverse complement strand
TCCTCGGCTACCGCCAGAGCTTTCGGTCCTTGCGAACAGCCAAAGCGACCCTGAACGGGATCGAAACCATCCGAACCATCAAACGCGGCCACATCCATCACAAACAACCGGGCGTCCAAGGCGAAATCGCATTCATCGCCAGCCTGTTCGCAGTGGCTGCCTAACCACGGGTCACCTAGCAGGCGCAAATCAGCCTGCCCCACTAACGCAACAGTCCCTTTTGAAGTCGGGCGAACGGGAGGTTGCAGGCATGCTACAAGTGACCCCGGAAACGGGGGATGTGCCGCCTGCCTTGGATGTCTACTTTGCCACCGCCGACATTGAGGCGACTGTCAAGGCGGCATTGGATGCGGGCGGGACCGTGATCCGCAAACCATTCGAGATCGCGGGCGGCATGGCGCGGATGGCGGTGTTGCAAGACCCTCAGGGCGCCGTGTTTGAGGTCATCATGACCCCGTCAGAGGCTGGCATATCGCCGGTGGGGCCGTTGGAAGGTAAGGAGAGCCGTAACATGTTATCACGTCGAACACTCATTGCGTCAGCGGCTTCCGTCGCCACTATCGGTGCGTTCGGCTACGGCTATTGGCCGCGTTTAGATGGCGTTCACGCAGAAATAGAGCGTCAGCGGCGTCTTCTATCTGGCGATCCGTCACTGCAAGATCTGGTCCGCATGGCTACACTGGCCGCCAATGGGCATAACGCGCAGCCATGGAAATTCCGCTTGCAGGACAGCGGGATCAGTATCCTGCCTGACCTGTCGCGGCGGACCGAAGTCGTCGACCCCGACGATCACCATCTCTTTGTCAGCCTCGGCTGTGCGGCGGAAAATCTTGTCATTGCTGCGGAGGCGCATGGACGCTCGACCGAGGTCGAGATGGACGGCGGCCTAACGGGGCAGATCGACATTGCGCTAGGCCGTGGCCCTGTCGCTGAACAAGGCGCTCTCTACCAGACCATTCCTTTGCGGCAATCAACCCGCTCCCTCTATGATGGACAGGCTGTTTCGGCCGAAGACCTCACTTTACTGGCAACCGCAGCACAGCAAGAGGGTGTGACACTGCGATTGTTCACCGATGCCGCAGACCGCGAGGCAGTTGCAGATTTTGTCGTCGCCGGAAACAGCGCCCAAATGGATGATCCGGCCTTCATAATGGAACTCCGCGATTGGCTGCGCTTCAGCCCGGATAGGGCCCTTGGAATGGGGGACGGCTTGTTTGGTCCATGCTCTGGCAATCCAGTTGTTCCCGAATGGATCGGGCCACATATGTTCAACCTGTTCTTCAAAAAAAATGCGGAGAACACCAAGTACCGCGACCACATTCGGTCCTCTGCGGGCATCGCGGTATTTGCCGGCGACTTAGACGACCGCGCCCATTGGGTCAAGGTTGGCCGCAGCTTTGAACGCTTTGCATTGCAGGCAACCGCGCTCGGCATCCGTAACGCCCACATCAATCAGCCGATAGAAGTGCTATCCATCAGACCAGAGTTTGCGCAATGGTTGGGCATGCCCGATGCGCGACCGGACCTTGTGGTGCGCTTTGGACGCGCACCAGCCCTGCCGATGTCTTTGCGTCGACCGGTCGCTGATGTGATCGTCTGAACCCTATGATCACCGGCGCGCTTGGCGATGCTTACCCGAATGGCTGTATCGGTTGCGTCCACGGCGAGTGAAATCGCTACGTGAACTACATGTCCGACCTGTCTCGCGACCTGAGAATAGGCAAGGTCAATTGTGCTGCGCGAGGTCTGAACTGCCGGTTTTCTAGCCTCGCTGCGTTACAGTTAACAATGCTCCGGCAGCGAAATCTTCGCTGCGAGCGCGCGCAGCAGGAAAATCAAACTCACAGATTGGGCTCATTCAACACCTTCCCGTCGGCCTCGTCACACAGCCATATGACGCGGCTCTTCACAGCCCGCTATGGAATGAGCCCGAAGGAGATGCGAGGAAAGTGCGTCGTCGCCCCCAAAAATGACCATGCCTTGCGTGGTACTTTGGCATAGGCTCCCGAGGCCCGTATCTCACGCCGACACCTGTGATCCTTGACGCAATGACTACTGTTCTGTGACGGGAGCGCGCGTCGTACAAGCATAGGTGCTTCCAGCACCACGCGAAAGAGCCAGCCACATGTGTGACTGGCTCCTTGGGACTCGAGCAATTGGTCCGGCAAGGCGAGGTGTGCGTTGTTCCGAGCCGGACTTGCACCACTCGGTTCAGACCGAGATCAGCCGATGAAGCACTGAGGCGGCTGAACTGGCGCAGCTTCGCAGCGACAACAAACGGCTCAATGAGGAGGTGGAGGTCCTGCGCAAGGGTGAGCCATCTGTCGCGCCATTGATGGAGTGGATGGCTCCCGCTCCCGGCATCGCAATGTGCCACGCTGGGTGCTGTCACTCGAACCCATGAAGGGAGCCATCCATGACGGAGACTACCACTGTCGGCGTTGATCTCGCCAAGTCCGTTTTCCAGGTCCACGGTGTCGACCCCGAAGGCGCTGTTGTCCTGCGGCGGCAGTTGCGACGGAACCAGATGCTAGAATTCTTCCAGAGCCTTGCCCCCCGCCTTGTCGGCATAGAGGCCTGCGCCGGGGCGCAATACTGGCGCGCGAGCTGGGCAGATTGGGCCATGACGTCCGGCTGATGTCGCCGTCCTACGTGAAGCCCTATGTCCGGCGAGGCAAGATCGATCATGCCGATGCGGAGGCGATCTGCGAGGCCGTGACGAGACCGTCGATGCGCTTTGTCCCGGTGAAGAGCGAGGAGACGCAGGCGCTCTTGATGACCCACAAGGCGCGTGAGTTCCTGATCCGCCAACTGACCCAGGTCACCAACGCGATCCGCGCCCATCTGGGAGAGTTCGGCATCGTGGCACCGAAGGGGGTCCACAATGTCGGGCGCCTGCTCGAGGCCGGGGAGCGCGCCGATTTGCCGCTCGCGGCCCAGCTTCCGCTGCGCCTGCTGGCCGATCAGTTCTTCGAAACCCGGGCCAAGATCGATGCGCTCACTAAGGACATCCGCCGCGAAGCGGAGGCCGGCGAGGCTGCGAAGCGGCTGCAGACCATTCCAGGCATAGGTCCGATCACCGCGACGGCGCTGGCGGCGACCGTGCCGGACACGACCGGGTTCCGCAGCTCGCGCGACCTGTCAGCCTGGCTTGGTCTGACGCCGAAACCGCATTCGAGCGGCGGCAAGGTGAGGCTGGGGCGGATCTCGAAGATGGGTAATCGGTACCTACGGCGCCTCTTATATCTCGGCGCGTCGTGCCAAAGGCACGCCTACGGCATGTCGGGCGTGATCACCGCCCGGCGGTGCGGCCAGTCCGGCGACGACTGGTTGTGGCGCCTGTTGCAAAGGAAAACCGCGAAGCAGGCCGCGATTGCTCTGGCGAACCGCATGGCGAGAGCCGTCTGGGCCCTGCTGAGAAACGGGACGGACTACGACGCGACGCGCGGCGCCTGAGAGCCGTGGGGCGATCCGCCCCTGACGAGATGGTGAGGTGCGACGTGGGATGACGGCCATCTGACGGAGAAGCTGCAGGAATACCCTGTTCGGACCGGAGCGCTTGCGAAGCGCGTGCCAGTGATTGGGGACCATAGCAGCCAAGCGGACTTTCATCAGGGCGCGCAGTCACCATGCTGCAAACAGACGCCGAATAAATGACCGCAACCGAACAGATGCCAGATTTCCACGAAAAGCCCTTGCCACGCGGGAGCGATCGATAAACGGTCCGAGCGACGATGGCGAACGCTTTTTTCGCTAAATGGGCGGCGAAACAATGAAGGCCAAGCTCGCCTTCGTCGCCGCCGAGGCAGGCGCGCATTCGATCCGTTTCCTATGTCGGGTCCTTGGTGTTGCGCGGAGCTGGTATCATACTTGGCAGCGCACAGCGCGTCAGAGAGCCGAGGACGCTGCCAGGCGTGAGAAGCTGGTGGAGAGGAGATCCGGGCAATCTTCGAAGCCAGCAAGCGCCGCTACGGCGCGCCGCGGATCCATGCCGAGCTGCGCGATCGAGGCCACCGCCTTTCGAAGCGGATGGTGACCAAGCTCATGAAGGAGAATGCGATTCGCCCGCCGCGCAGAAAGCGCAAGGTGCCGATCACCACCGACAGCCGGCATTGCCGTGCTCGTCGCCGCCCACCACAATCCTAACCTGAAGCACTTCGCAGACCGCCTCCGCAGGGCTGGAGAACCGCACAAAGCCATCATCACAGCAGTCGCCCGCAAGCTGGTCACAATCGCAAACACTCTGTGCAGAACACGACAGAATTGGGCGCCTCATACTGGCTGAAATATACAGTTGCTAAGGCGAAACTACCTCGCGGTTGTAACGGCGTTATCGCAAACCAGTGGTGCGCCGAAACTCTTCTGGACGAGGACAGACTTGGATCATGGACCGCGCGTGACCCGAACGGCGTTCGCCAGAGCCAGCGTTCCTTTGAGCAGTTTCTCCCGTGCCTCTGGGTCAAAAAGGAGCCTCTCGTGAGCAATACTAGCCTCCCTAGAACGTTCGTGACGCAGCGTCAGACGCCCCAGACATGCTGGTGATGACAGCTGTAAATCGAATTGCCCTAGGGAGAAGCGTGTCCATTGTAGGACCGTTCGCTTGATCTTTGGGCAGCCCGGCTGGAACGAACGGCGGCGGTCAGGCGACCGCCGCCGTCGGTACTTAATTACCCCCTACCCAACGAACGAAGAGAACCGCTCTCGTTCGGCCTGAGGTGGCCGCGGTGCCATCCCGACGCGTTTCTCTGATCTGTGCGCAGACAAGAATTCATCCGGTCTCGCCCACTCCAACACATCAAGATGGCAGTCAGCCACGGCGGCCGCTAAGTTACTCCACCTCCGACGCTACCCATTC
>JBCBKF010000191.1:0-4857 GCA_038522255.1 Pseudomonadota bacterium | reverse complement strand
GGGCCCGCGCGACCCTTAAGCCCCGCGACCGCATCCTGCTCTCGCAAATCGAGCACCATTCCAACATCGTGCCCTGGCAATTGCTGGCCGAGGCAACGGGAGCCAAGATCGACATCTGCCCGCTGACCGGCGACCACCAGATTGATCTTGATGCCGCCGAACAAATGCTGACGCCGCAGCACAAGCTGGTTGCCCTCGTCCACATCTCCAACGTGACCGGCGGTGTGCTTGATGCAAGGCGCGCTGCGGATCTTGCCCATTCGGTCGGTGCAAAGCTGCTGCTGGATGGCTGTCAGGCTGCTCCGCGCCTGGCGATCGACGTCACTGCGCTCGATTGCGATTTCTACGTCTTTTCCGCGCACAAGCTCTACGGACCCACCGGGATCGGTGCCCTTTGGGCAAAGCCCGACATCCTCGACGCCATGCCGCCTTGGGAAGGCGGCGGCGCGATGATTGATCGGGTGAGCTTTGAAAAGACGACCTACGCGCCCGCGCCCCAGCGGTTTGAAGCGGGCACGCCTGCCATTACCGAGGCCGTCGCCTTCGCCGCGGCAGCCGATTACGTTGATGCGGTAGGCCTTTCGCGCATTCATGCAATCGAGGCCGAGCTTGTGGCGCGCCTGCGCCGTGAACTCAGCGTGATGAATGATGTGACGCTTTATGGCCCCGCGGACAGCGCCGGCATTGTCAGCTTTACAATCGACGATATTCACCCGCATGATCTGGGCACGATCCTCGACGAGGCCAATGTCGCGATCCGCGCCGGGCACCATTGCGCGCAGCCAATGATGGATTATCTCGGTATCTCGGCGACGGCCCGGGCCAGTTTCGGGCTCTATTCGACGCAAGGCGATGTCGACGCACTGCTTGAAGGTATCGCCCGCACCCGTAAACTCTTTGGAAAAGGATGAGGCCATGACAGAGCCGACCGACAGCGTTGATTACGTCGCCGCGCCCGCTCCGAACGACGAGCTCGCGCAAGAGCTTCCGCAAAAGCCGCACCAAAAACCGAGGCGTGCCCGCGTTTCTGACGCGATTGACGAGGATGAGGCGGATCAGGCGGCGACCCCGCGGCAGCGCGACTATCTTGACGGGTTCCTTGCCGCTTCGCCCGCCGCGCCAAGCGCTGGCGGTGCAGGTGGAGAGCTGCAGACTGCCGTGGTGGACGCGCTCAAGGAAATCTACGATCCGGAAATCCCGGTCAACATCTACGATCTTGGCCTCATCTATGGCGTCGATGTCGATGAGGAGTGCGATGCCACAATTACCATGACGCTTACCACCCCGCACTGCCCCGTGGCCGAGACAATGCCGGGCGAGGTCGAGCTGCGCGCCGCCTCTGTACCCGGCATTCGCGATGCAGAGGTGGAGCTGGTTTGGGATCCGCCGTGGTCGCCGGAGAAGATGTCCGACGAAGCGCGGCTTGAACTGGGGATGCTGTAATGACGACGCTGAAACAACGCCCCGCTGCGGTGCAACTGACCAAGGGTGCCGAGGACCGTGTGGCCCACTTGATGGCTGACGCGCCCGAAGACGCGATTGGCGTCAAACTCTCGACCCCGCGCCGTGGGTGTTCGGGCCTTGCCTATTCGGTCGATTATGTCACCGAAGAGGCGAAGTTCGATGAGAAGATCGTGACGCCCGGCGGCGTGCTCTATATTGACGGGGCGAGCGTGCTCTATCTGGTCGGCTCGATAATGGACTGGGTCGAGGACGACTTCACTGCCGGTTTCGTATTCGACAACCCCAACGCCAAAGGCGCGTGCGGCTGTGGCGAGAGCTTCATGGTCTGATGGCGCGGACGGTTGAGTTGACCACTCAACTCGATTGCACCCCGGACGAAGCGTGGGCGCGGGTAGGTAGCTCGGACCTGCTCAGGCACATAACCGCGCCCTTGATCCGGTTTGCGCCCGATGCCCCGGGCTTTCCCAGGCAATGGCAGGTGGGTGAGTACAAGGCCTGGATGTGGCTCTTCGGCGTTATTCCGCTCGGCTGGCAGGCGATAGTCATCTCTTTTCCCAAGCCGCGCAATGGCACCCGTTTTGTGCGCGACAATGGCTATGGTCCGCTGATCCGTCGCTGGGATCACTGGATCGAGATTGCGCCCGGAGCGCGTCCCGGCACCACCCGATACACCGACAGCGTGACGATCGAGGTCGGCTTTCTCGCCCCTCTGATCGCGGTGTTCGCCCGCGTGTTTTACACGCACCGACAGAAGCGTTGGCGCCGACTTGCGCGCGAAGGTTTCGCGGCGCTCCGCTGCTAAGCGATCAGCCGCCTGCCGCGATCCGCGCAATCAGGCGGCTTTCCAGCTCATCCACCTCGCCATCGGCATCGATCATCGCGTCAAGCCATTCTTGCTCGTGATCCGTCACCGCATTGCCCTCGGCCTCGAGCGAGGTGTAGTCCGGCCCCGCCTGTTTCTTCTTGCCAAACACGATGCCCATCGAATTGGCGACGTCTGGCGCGCTCTTGGCCATGCGTCCGAAGAAGCGGCCTACATTGGCCTTGTTATCGGCGATGAAGGTTTCAAGCTCGACCTTGCGTTCGTGGCTCATCTGCGCGTTTTGCAGGGTGAAGCCCTTGAGGTAATTCGCGACCCCATCGAGGAACAGCTCGTCCCATTCCGGCGCGTTCTCTTCGGCAAGCGTTTCATCTTTGAGGCGGAACAGCGCTTCTGCGTCAAAGCGTGAGACCGCCGCGGGGCCATGCCCGCCGCTGGCGAAGACCACCCGGCGCAGGATGCGGCATTCCGCGCTAGTGATGTGTGTCGCCGCGAGCGAGCCGCCGCAGCGCGTGGGGCCAACGCCGCTGAGCACTTCGCGTTCAACCTGGCGCACCACATAGTCTTTGAGGCGCTGCGGCGTGTTCTCCGCGCGCTCAAGAATGCGCACGATTGCTTCGAGTTCAGCCAAGCTTTCGACCACGCCATCGTGATCAACCTGCGCGATCAGCCAGGAGGCTTCAGCCTCGTTGCATTGCAGGCGCGGCGGCGTACCGTTGAGGACGTATTCGCCTATCGCCTCGACGAAGAAGTCGCTCCATTCCTCGCTGCGTTCTTCCAGTGCGTTGTTGAGCGCGAACAGCGCCTCGGCCTCGTCGCGGTGGATCACGCCGTCGCCCCAACCCTGGCGGCGCAGCGCGAGCAGCTCTTCGGACGAGACGCGGCCATCTTCGGCTGCGCGCGTGGCGAGATCGATGAAGTGCGTGGTCATGGCTCTATTTGGTCCCCGTATTTGCTGGGATGCGCTTGCCACATCTGTGCTTAAGGCCGGGTTACCTCGGTCCGCTCTCAACCTCGCTGAGGCATTGTCTTTCGTCAAACTGCGCTCCGTCGGATCGCTTGCGTGCGGCAATATGCGTGGCCACGGGTTCGCCGCCCGCAGAGGGTGGGTAGAGGAAGATGTCCAGCACGCAAGCAGATCCGAGGAATTGGAGCTTGCGCGCTCTGCCTTCGATCAGGTCCAGGCGCGCTGGGCCCAGGCGCTGGATCAATGCCGCTGCCCGCGCTCCCAATATCCCCTCAAGTCCGGGCGCCTGCGCTTGGGCGGGAGGCGGCGTGTAGCGTTGAGGGGGCGGATAGGCAGGACGCTGGGTTGAGGACGGCGCGTTGACGCCCGGGAGCTTGTCGACCCCGGTCGAACAGGCGCTTAGGCACAAAGCTGCGATAAGGGCTATCCGGTTACGCATTGCTATTGCCTTTGCTTTCACGCCGCGCCAGCCCGGCGTGCGTCAGGTGAGTGCCCGCCGCCGCTCCGATCACGGGCGCGAGCAGGTTGACGAAAGGCACCAGCATCAGCCCAGCAATCGCACCGCCAAGTAGGGCCCGCTCAAGGCCCGAAACCGGATGGTTGGCAGACCCGCTTGCGTTTGCAAGATCGCGGCACCTCAACCACGCCATATCGGTAAGCTCACGGCCCAAAAGCACCGCGTTGACGAGCAGGAAAACAAGCGCGGGCCCGATCCCTGTGAACAGCAGAACCCCGGCGACAGGCATTGCCAGCGCATTGAAACCGACCGCGCGCCCTGCGCTGCGCAGCGAGTTGGCGATCTCGCGGCTCAGCGGCACAGGCTGCGTACGCGCCGCGGCCTCGGGGTAGTGGCGCTTCTCGACCGCGATCACGATCTCATCCGCGAAAAGCTGCAACACGGCGAGCGCCACCACCCGAAACAAGAGCCACGCCGCCAAGGCCGCAATCAGCGCCGCTGCTGCTGCTTCGGCAAGGCCTCCGCCTGACCAGCCAAGCCATTCAAACAACCACACCAGCCCAGCCCACACGCCCATGGCAAGAGCGATGAACACCAGCGCTGTCACCATGACGGACTTCACCAGCACCCGCAGGACAGCAGGATCGAGCAATTGGCGCACGGCTTTGACTAGGGAAGCGATCACGGCGGTCATTACACCGCTACCGATGCGCGCGCGGCCACCAGCCTGTCAAACCGCTTGGCGTCAGCCCCACTCGGCGCTAGGCGCTTGCCCACACATATTCACCTCCTTTGCCAATCAGGACACCACCCAAGTGACAGACCCGCGCTACGACGTCATCGCCATCGGTAACGCTGTCGTCGATGTGATCGCCTCGTGCCCCGAAGAACTGATCGACGAGCTCCAGCTTAACCGGGGCGGCATGACGCTGATCGATGAAGTCCGCGCTGACGAGCTTTACGAAGCCATGCCGCCAGCGCGCGAGGTTTCCGGCGGGTCTGCGGCCAACACGCTGGCGGGCCTCTCGACGCTGGGCCTGCAATGCGCCTTTATCGGCCAGGTTGCGGACGACCAGCTGGGCAAGGTCTTTGCGCACGACATGCGCGCCACCGGCATCGATTTTGACACCCCCGCGCGGGCGGGCGAAC
>JBCBKF010000190.1:0-4882 GCA_038522255.1 Pseudomonadota bacterium | reverse complement strand
TTTTTGGCAAAATTCATGTGCAAGGCCGCGTTCATCGTGTCGTTCGATCCGCAACCCGCAATCACCGGCACTCGGCCCGCTGCCTGTTCGATGCACACTTCGATCACGCGGTGATGCTCGGCATTGGACAGCGTCGAGGCCTCACCCGTAGTACCGCATGGGACCAGCGCGGCGCTGCCCTGGTCAATCTGCCAATCCACCAGCTTGCGAAACGCCGCTTCGTCAAACGATCCGGCGCGAAAGGGCGTTACCAAAGCGGGGATTGATCCGCTGAACATCACGATATCCTAACATTGATTGCTTATCACGCTTGCGCTGCGCGGGGTGTTTCGCCAGCAGGTAACTGGCCTCGTTCAGCGCCTGATAAGGAGCCAATCGGCACAATGTCCAGCATGGTCAGCAATTTGCAATTTAAAGCTTTCACCGCCGCGGCGATCAGCGCGCTTGCGTTCGGCTCGCCGTCCTCGGCACAATCCGGCGCAAATGGGGACGGAACAACACTAGTCGCCCAGCAGCCCAGCGAAATGCAGGCAGCGATTGCGAAATGGGAGCTGCTCCAGTCAAACCGCCAGCTGGGCTTTTTTGATTATGCGCCCTTCGCGATGGCCTATCCCGATTTTCCGCGCACGGGGATCATCCGGATCCGGGCGGAAAATGCGCTCGCGGTGGAAACCCCGTCGCGCTCGGATACCTTGCGGTATTTTGACGCCCTGCCCCCGATCACAAATGCTGGCCGCGCACGCTACGCGCTGGCGCTGGCGGGCGCGGGCCGGATCGAAGCGTTCGAGGTTGCGCGCGCTGCGTGGCGCGGAGGCCAGATGGCCCAGAGCGCTGAGTTGACGCTGGACAGCCTTTACGCGCGCCGCTTCACCCCAGGAGATCACGCCGCGCGCATGGACGCGCTCTTGTGGCAAGGCGACAGCGAGGCTGCCGCACGCCACCTCTCCAACCTCGCGCTGAGCGACAAACCGCTCGCCATGGCCCGGCTTGCTTTGGTGAATGGGGAGCGCCCGCAGGAGGCCGGGCTGGCGGTCCCCGACAGCGCCTATCAGGACGCGGGCTACCTCTACAATCTCGCCGGCTACCACCGCGGCAAGGGCGATTACAGCCAGGCCGCCGCGATCCTGGCCAACCGCGCCGCTGTCACCGCTCCGGCCTTTGATGGCCAGAAGATGGTCGGCCTGATGCTCGCTGTTGCGAAGAAATCGAGCGCCACCAACGCGGCCCGAATCGCTGCGCGCATCGATGATCTGTTCCAGCCGGGCGAGGATATTTCCAAAGGGTCCTTCACCCTGCGCGATCAATACACCGATCTGATGTGGCTGGGCGGGACGAGCGCGCTGTGGGAGCTGCGACGCGGTGACATCGCTTCAGGCCTTTTCGAACGCTACGGCAAGGCCGCGCGCACGCCCCTGACAAAATCGAAGGGCTTTTACTGGGCGGGCCGCGCGGCGCAGCGGGCGGGCAATATTACCGAAGCCACCCGCCTCTACGAAGCGGCGGCAAACTGGCCGGATTACTATTACGGGCAATTGGCTCTCGGCGCCTTGCAGCGGCCAATGCCAGCCTTCGCCCCGCTGCCCCGTCCGCAAGTCACCCCAGAAGAGCGCCGTGCTTTCGAAGCCACCCCGCTGGCACGCGCGATTGTCTCGATGGCGCAAAACCGCCGCAAATGGCAGACCGAGCGGCGCTTCTTCCAGGCCATTGGGGAGAGTGCTGCGACTGAAACCGAAATGCTGATGGCGCATGATCTGGCCGCGCGGCTCGGCCTGCCTGAGATGTCAGTCGTTCTCGGCTTTAAGGCGGGCGAGCTGGGATATAAGGGCCTGGAGCGGATCGGATTTCCAGCGACCGAAACCCCGGTCGTGCGAGACTGGGCGATGGTGCACGCGATCAGCCGCCAGGAAAGCGAATTTGATCGCACCCGCATCAGCCACGCTGGCGCGCGCGGGATCATGCAGCTTATGCCGGGCACAGCGCGCGAACAGGCGGGCAAGCTTGGCATCCGGTATCTCAGCGCAAACCTGATCGAAAAACCGCAATACAATATCGAGTTGGGCGATGCCTATTTTCAGCGCATGCTCGCCTATTATGACGGCGCCTACCCGCTTGCCGTGGGCGCTTATAATGCCGGACCCGGCCGGGTGAACCAGTGGCTGCGGCTCAATGGAGATCCGCGCAAGGGCGAGATCGACTGGGTCACCTGGGTCGAGCGGATCCCGGCCAATTTCGAAACCCGCTATTACGTGATGCGGGTGCTCGGCAATGCGGTGACCTATTCGCACATGTATCCGGCTGAGGCCGGCCTGCCGCGCCCGATTGGCGCCTTTCTGCCCTGATCGTTTCAGTCTAAAGTCTGGTGCGATGGCATCAAAGCCCGGTCCCCCGATCACGCCCGCTGGCATGGCTGCGCTCAAGGCGCGCTATGATCACTTGCTGGGCACTGAGCGCCCCGAGATTGTCGAGATCGTCAGCTGGGCGGCAGGCAATGGCGATCGCAGCGAGAATGGCGACTATATCTACGGCCGCAAACGCATGCGCGAGATTGACCGCGAGCTGGGCTATCTGGCGCGCAGGATGAAAGCGTGCCGCGTGGTCGATCCTGCCAACCAGCCCGATAAGAACCGTGTGTTCTTCGGCGCAAGGGTTGAATTGGCTGATGAGGACGATGCGCGCCAGACGATCATGCTGGTGGGCGACGATGAACAGGACGCAAGCGCCGGGCGGATCGGTTGGAATTCTCCCCTTTCCCGCGCAATCAGGGGCGCAAGCGTAGGCGATCTGCGCATTGTGCGTTTACCGGGCGGCGTGAAGGAATGGGAAGTGATGGCCGTTCGATATGATTAGGCGGTTTGCTGCTGTCGCCTTAGCACTTGCGCTCACTTTCCCGGTCAGCGCCAGGGACAGCCTTGGCGTCTACGCCCAATGGGCCGCGTTTCGCGATCCTCAAGTCCCGCGCTGCTATGCAATCGCGGCGAGCACCAAAGAGAGCGAAACCCGTGGCTATGCCAGCGTTGGCACCTGGCCCGCGCGCAATGTGCGCGGACAGTTTCATATGCGTCTTTCGCTCGGAGTCAGCGGGCAGACCCGCGTGCGCCTCGCGATAGGCAAAGAACGCTTTGATCTCACCGCGCGCGCCAACGATGCCTGGGCAAAGGACAAGCGGATGGACGCCGCCATCATCGCAGCCATGCGATCGGCAACGCGCATGAGCGTCTCTGCGCGGTCTGCAGCGGGCGTACGCTTTACCGACCGATACAGCCTTGAAGGCGCGGCGACCGCGATCGACGCCGCCGTCGTTGGCTGCGCGTCGCTTTAGCTTTCGTACTGAGTGCTCGCTCGCGACTGGTCAAACAGCAAGCGTGCCCCTATATCCCCGCGCACATCATGGCAGACACGACCTTAATGACCATCCCGGGACAGGTGGACCCGGTGCCCGTTGCGCGTGACATCACGCCGCGCGAGGATGGCCGCGTAGACCTGATTGGCCTGCCCCGCCCGCGTATCCGTGAATTGTTCGCCGAAGCCGGTCTTGACGCGCGCCAGGCCAAACTGCGCGCGAAACAGGTGTTCCACTGGCTCTATCATCGCGGCGTTACCGATTTCGCAGCGATGACCGATATCTCCAAGACGATGCGCCCATGGCTGACGAAACGCTTTGCAATCGGGCGGCCCAATGTCGTCGAAGCGCAACACTCTTCGGACGGCACACGCAAATGGCTGCTTCAGACCGATGACGGCCACGATTTCGAAATGGTATTCATTCCCGATGAGACCCGCGGCACGCTGTGCGTCTCCAGCCAGGTCGGTTGCACATTGAACTGCACCTTTTGCCATACCGGCACGATGCGGCTGGTGCGCAACCTTACGCCCGGTGAGATCGTGGGCCAGGTGATGCTCGCGCGCGATGCATTGGGTGAGTGGCCCAAGGGGAGCATGGCGGGCCTCGAAACCGATCTCGACGAAGACGAAGAAGATGCCGAAGACGCGCGGGGCCACTATACCGCCGACGGTCGCCTGCTGACCAATATCGTGATGATGGGCATGGGCGAGCCGCTCTACAATTTTGACCATTTGCGCGATGCTCTCCACCTCGTGATGGATGGCGATGGCCTTGGCCTGTCCAAGCGCCGCATCACCTTGTCTACCAGCGGCGTCATCCCTGCGATGGAGCGCGCTGGCGAGGAAATTGGCGTGAACCTCGCCGTCAGCTTGCACGCGGTGACCAAAGAGGTACGCGACGAGATCGTGCCGCTCAACAAGAAATACGGGATCGAAGAACTGCTTCAGGCTTGCGTCGATTATCCCGGAGCCTCCAACGCGCGGCGGATCACGTTTGAATACGTCATGCTCAAGGACAAGAATGACAGCGACGAGGACGCGCGCGAACTCGTCCGGTTGCTCAAAGAGTTCAACCTTCCCGCCAAGGTCAACCTCATCCCCTTCAACCCCTGGCCAGGCGCAGGGTACGAATGCTCAACGCCTGAACGGATCAAGGCGTTCTCCGACATAGTCTTCGAAGGTGGGATCAGCGCACCAGTTCGCACCCCGCGCGGGCGCGACATCGACGCAGCCTGCGGCCAGCTCAAGACCGCGGCGCAAAAGAAGAGCCGCGCCGAAAGGGACCGCGAAGCAAGCGCGCAGGAAACCGCCGCTCTCGATTGACGCTGGGACGATGCGCTCGTACTCTTGCGGCCACGCGACCGCTGGGGGAGGAAAAGCGCCGTGTTCAAACCTGCAAGATCTATCGCCGTTTTCGCAGGAGCTGCCGCCATGGCTCTCAGCGCCACAGCCGCCAATGCCCAATTTGGCAGCCTGTTCAACGACGCGCGGCGCGGTGCGGAAACCGCTGCTGAAGGCTGCGAAGGCGACAAGAGCGGCG
>JBCBKF010000189.1:0-5017 GCA_038522255.1 Pseudomonadota bacterium | reverse complement strand
CGACGGGTATCAGATGCCGACAACTGCACAAAAATTCAGCTCGACGCGTGGGCTGGACTTGGCGGTCCTGTACGTTGTGCACGGCACAAATACGCTGCTCTGTGTTTCGACTGTGCATCAATGAGCTGAGGCCCACGCTTCATACGGACCAAGGCTCTCAACTGTACCGCAAATGACGCTGCTGACCATTTCAGGTGCGCCGGTCCACCATTGACGTCCCACATTGCATTTTTCTGCCTGGTGAGGGTTGGTCACTAGCCTGCGGTCATTGTGATGACAGCTCGTGGCCCATCGCGTCAATTGAACCGACATTCAGGTCTGCTGTTGGTCTTGGAGGCGCGGTGCGCCTGACACCTGCAACGTTCAGATCGCACGCGCCTGATCGCTACCGGCAAGGGGCGATCATACGAGCCCTAGCGACGGCGAGGGGTTCGTGGGGCGCATGAAGCGACGCGTTTGGCCGATGTGAGCGTGCGGAAGACTGGAGCGATGCGTCTGCTTGAGCGGGTGGCCGCCTCATCTTTACGGCAGATGATCGTTGGGTTGATTTAAAGTGTTCACACGCAACAAGATGAGCTCCCTTGCCCCCGGAACCACCATCGCCCGCCTTCACAGACCGAGGTGGCGCGGCGGCCAAGAGGCGGTTCCGCTTCAAGCTGAAGCGGATGGACCCTAAGGCCGCGACGTTATTCCGCCAATAGCCGGGGTCGGCCGAGACCGTTATTGCAGCGTAACGGCGGCTGATCGGATTGCGACATCGGTCATCTCTAGATCAAGTTCGGTCAGCGCGAGCGACGGATAGAACTTACCCGGTGATTTGAACACCCCACTCTGACGCAACATCCTGTTGAACGTTGCAGCCTTTCGTGCGTCTCCCCCAAGCACATCCCGATACTGGCGCACAGGCCGCTCCGTGAACACGATGTCAAACAGGGTCGGATCTCCAACGATCTGATACCGCACATCTGCGCCCTCAAGATGCTTCGCTAGCATCCGCATGATGGCTTGACCATTTGCGCGCAGTTTGTCGTAGGCGCCTGGGCGCCGCAGGATCTCCAGTGTTTTCAGGCCGGCGACCGAGGCGACCGGATTGCCTGAAAGGGTGCCAAGCTGCATCAGCCATTTGTCCGCGCTGACGGCGGCCTTGTCGAAGTGAGCCATGATGTCAGCGCGACCAACGATAGCGGCGAGTGGAAAGCCGCCGCCGATGACTTTGCCAAGCGTGCAGATGTCGGGCGTCACACCATACAATTCCTGTGCCCCTCCAAAGGCGAAGCGAAATCCGGTCACGACCTCGTCGAAGATCAAAACAATGTCATGCCGATCGCATTCTTCGCGAACGGCTTCGAGGAAGCCGGCCGCCGGCGGGATGATCCGCTGCAGCGGTTCGACGATGACGCCTGCGATCTCGTGACCGTGCTCCGCCATGAAAGAGCGTAGAAAGTCGATGTCGTTGAAGGGGGCCGCCCAGACGTCATCGCGGACGCTCTCGGGAATACCGGCTGAGTCGGGGACGGGAACTGGAAAATTGACGAGCCGCGTTGGCGCAAGGCTCATTTGCGCCTCGGCACACATGCCGTGATAGCCGCCCTCGAATTTCAGGATTTTGTCACGACCCGTGAAAGCCCTTGCCAAGCGCATGGCATACATATCGGCCTCGCCACCACTTGAGACGTACCGCAGGTGCTCGGCGCACGGGACGGCACGGCAAATTTCCTCGGCGAGTTCGACTCCAGCTGCATTGTTTGCAAAGAACGTCATGCCCTTTGGGATCTGTTCGAAAACCGCCTCCTGGACCTCTTCGTTGCCATGGCCGAGCAACATAGGACCCGAGCCGATCAGATAATCGATGTATTCGTTGCCGTCCTCGTCCCACACGCGCGAGCCCTTGCCTTCGCGAATGACAATGCCTGGGTCGAAGTTTCCGAAACCACCGCCTGGCAGAACGTTTTTTGCCCGCTCGATCCATTCGGCCTGTGTCGAGATGCGGTTCATTCCGCGCTCCTATTCAAAGTTGGCCACGGGCTCGCCAAGTATTGACAGGTCTGGCGCAACGCCGAGACCCGGTCCTTCCGGCGGTTTAATGAAACCATCTTGTCGACGAGGCGCGTGCTTGCTGAGCTGCGGCGACACGTAGCCTGCCAAGTCGCAGACGTTCAGCACGCTTTCAGGCGGTGTTGCCGCCCCGAGGTGGAGCGCTGCCGCCATCGCAATGTCCGATCCCCACGTGCACTCAATGCAGAGCTTCGGGCCGAGGTGGAGACACAGGTCCCGAGCCCGACGCAAAGGCGTCAGACCTCCGAACTTAGATAGCTTGAGCGCAACGGCATCCATGCAGTCCAGATGCCACGCCTTCAGCAAACTCGTTGTGTCGTGGGCCAATTCATCGAGCTTCATGGGCAGCCCGGTCGCCCGCTTTACCGCAGCGCAGTCTTCAAGAGTTGCGCATGGCTGCTCGAGCATGACGTCAAGGTCTTGGACAGCGCGACCGACGCGAATGGCATCCAACCGGTTCGCACCGCAGTTCCAGTCACCGTAGACAATCGGGCCGTTGCCAACTGCCTCACGCACAAGGCGCAAGCGAGCGACGTCGGCCTCCCAGTTCCGATCCGCGCCAAGCTTTGCCTGAAACTGGCGAATACCACTTGAGTAAGCCTCACGCGCGATGCGCGCCATATCATCAGGCGCGATACAAGTAATGGAGTGATACAACGGCATGCGGACGGCGCGCTTACCGCCGAGGAGAGCATGCAGCGGCACGTTGAGCTTGCGGGCGAACAGGTCCCAAAGCGCTATATCAATGGCGGACTTGGCATACACATGGCCTGGCAGCCACGCATCAAGCCGGGCCATGGCGGCATCCGGGCTCGATACAGGCTCGCCCAGCAGTGGTCTTGCCATCTCTGTAATCGCTGGCAGAACCCCGTCAGCATAGGCTGGCAGATAGTGCGGGATGGGACAGACTTCACCCCAGCCCGTTGTGCCGGTCGCATCTGTGATCCGGACGATCACGGTGGCGACGCTTTCGCAGGCTTTGCCCTCAGCCATATAGTACGGCGTATGGCTCGTGAGCGCTGTGGTCCAGACGGTGATTGACTTGATATCCAAATCACGCCCCGCAGCTTGCAACGGGTTCGCCACATGCATCGGCATCCGGGATGATCGCAAGTTCAGGCTTTGCAGAAAAGCCATCGCGCGCAGAGCCCAAGTACGACGTCTTCTCGATGCTAGCTGGGTCGGACCAGTCACGCACGATCGGATCAACAGGACAGCGTTGGCCGATCAAGGCTTCGTCCACGCCCTCGCCCACACGCACGACGATGCCTGCTGCATCGCCACCCTGTATTCGCGGAAACTCAATCCCGCCGTCCCAGCCGCCGTCTTTATCGAGGTCGCCATTGTAGGTGCCCCTGCTTGTCGCCTCGCGGACAGCCTTCGAGTACCAACCGGTTCGCGTATTGATGTCGGTGTTGTTCAATCCGCATGCCCTGACCCGGATCAAGGCTTCACCCACGCCTGGTGATGGCGTGGGCCCGTCGGCGTGGAAGCGAAGCTGATCAAGCCCACCATGACCATGCAATACGAACGCGCGCATGCTTTTGGGGATCTCGGTCACTCGGCTGCCGCCTGCACGATATCAGTGCGTGGAAGAAGGCTTTGCGGGTCGTATGCCGGCTCGCCCAGAATGCGGGCTTTGCGCCATCGTTCATTGAGGATCACTTCAACGTCGCGACCGGGTGTGGCCACATCAGGCTTGATGTAGGCGAACGCCAGGATCTTTTCGACTGTTGGGCCATAAGCAACAGACGCCGTAGAACCAACGATCTTGCCACCTGCGCGCACGGCTTCTCCGCCGTTACCGTCCCAGATGCCATCGGCGTCAATTTCAAGGTAGGCGCAGACCCAAGGCATGGTGCCGGCTTCCTTCTGAGCCATGCTACTGAGGGTGGCCTCCCGACCAAGGAAGTCGCCTTTGTCTGCTTTGACGAAGCGCAAAACGTTCGCCTCTGGCAGCGTGACTTCGTTGGTCAATTCACCTGCGCCCGGGAATCCCTTCTCCATGCGCAAAGCGTTCATCGCGAATGAGCCATAGTCTGCAATGCCATGGGCTTCTCCTGCGGCCCAAAGCGCATCATAGACCGCCAACGTATGCTCACGCGGAATATGGAACTCCCAACCCAATTCCCCTGCATAAGACATACGCAAAGCCCAGACCGGCTGGCCTGCGATGGTAACTTGCTGAGCGCTCATCCAACGGAAGTGGGCGTTGTCCAATCGCGCTTCGGTACAGGCCGCGAGAATGTCACGCGATCTCGGCCCTTGGAGCGATAACGCGGCCCAGCGATCCGAATAATTGCGGACTTCAACTTCGCCACTACCGAATTCAGTGAGGCCGTTGTGCAAGTGATCCAACAGGCGTTGTTCGAAAAACGCTGCGCAAACGAGGTAGTAGTAACCTTCCTCCAACTTAACGACAGTTGTCTCAAGCTCGATCCGCCCTCGCCGATTCAAGAGGTGTGTTAGCGCAGTGCCGCCCGGCTTCTTCGGCAGTCGGTTCGGAACCAAACCGTCCAAGAACCGCTCTGCGTCAGGGCCGCCCACCACAACCTTGGTAAAGGCCGAGATATCCATGATGCCCGCGCGCTCACGAACCGCCTTCACCTCAAAGGTAACGGCTTTGTGCCATTCGGGACGGCTGAACGCGTAGTAATCGCGTTGTTCCAGTCCTTCGCGCGCGAACCATCTCGGTCGCTCATGGCCGAAGACTTCTTCATGCACAGCGCCCTTGGACTTCAAGCGATCATAGAGCGGTGACGGTTTTACCGGCCGACCATCGAGGCGATTGAAGTGCGGAAACGGGATTTCATGGCGCAGGCAATAGTCTTCCTTCGCCTTCACGATCTGCCAGTCTTTCGCGGCGTAGGGACCGAAGCGGCGTGGATCGAACTCGCGCATGGAAATGTCGGCGGCACCGTGAACCATCCAACGGGCCAGTTCGCGGGTGAGGCCGGGCCCC
>JBCBKF010000188.1:0-5034 GCA_038522255.1 Pseudomonadota bacterium | reverse complement strand
GCCGAGCGAGGCGCTGGGCAAGAGGCCAATGGAACCTACCGCCGCGCTGGCGAGATCGGACAAGATGTCGCCGAACAGATTGCCCGTTACCATCACACGGAATTGGGCCGGATTAGAGATGATCTGCATCGCGGCATTGTCGACATAGATATGCGTGAGTTCCACGCCCGCGAAATCCGCACTGACTTCGATCACCGTGTCGCGCCACACCTGGCTGGTTTCGAGCACATTAGCCTTATCGACGCTGGTAAGGCCCACGCCGGCTTGCGCCGCGGCTCGAAAAGCGACCTCGGCGATGCGGTGCACCTCGGGCGTGCTATAGGCCATGCGGTCCCAGCCCTCGCGCGCGCCGTCATTGGTTATTCCAATACCCTTAGCGCCGAAATAGACATCGCCAGTGAGCTCGCGCACGATCAACAGGTCAAGCGTGCGGGCAATTTCGGGCTTCAAGGGTGAGAGGTGTTCGAGGCCTGCAAAGACCTTGGCCGGGCGCAGATTGGCGAACAGCTCCAACTCACGGCGCAGGCCGAGGATCGCCTGCTCAGGGCGCAAGTGCCGCTCCAACACGTCGCAGTCGGGATCGCCCACCGCGCCAAACAGCACCGCATCAGCAGCGCGCGCGGCCTCCAGCGTGGCGGGGGGCAGAGGGTGGCCGTGGGCTTTATACGCTACGCCGCCGACATCTGCCTGCTCAAGCGTCAGCCCCGGCAGGTCCAGCGCCTCGAGCACATGCACCGCCTCAGCCGTCACTTCAGGCCCGAGCCCGTCGCCTGCCAAAACTGCAATCTTCACAAGCGAGCCCTCTTATCCCAGCATCCGCCCCAGCCGCTCCCCCAGAGCAATGCGCGCGGCCATAACATCGCCGCGCGCATCAGCAAGCAGATAGCGCGACAGCGGCTTGTGAAGCTGGCGGAAGGCTTCGAACTGGTCCTCAAACGGCGCGCTCGCATCTGGTTTTGAGCCGCCATAGCCAAGCTCGCGCAGCATCATGGCTTCGTACATCACCATTGCCGCCAGCCATCCGCGCGCTGAAGGGGCAGAGCAAATCGCCGCCAGCAGGCCCGTCAGCGCCTGATAGAGCGTGGGATAGGGATTGCGCTCAGGCAAAGCCGTAGCGGTGAGCGCGCAGGCCCACTGGATCGCTGCAGCAGGAAGCGGTTCAGTGAGCCATGGCCCGCGGCTTTCGATTAATTCGACGCGCGCAAACGGCAATTGACTGTCTGAGCGCGCGCGTAGCTCTAACGATACGGTGTTGCCCGGTATCATCACCGGGCGAAGCAGGCGCCCGCGCGCGCCTGCGACATAACCGGCCACAAGCCCGTGATCGAGCGTTAAGAGGCGCGCGATGGCCGCCGTCTCTGCATGTGGACGCGAGGCTATGAGAATGGCAGGGGCGGAGAGGTTCACGGCCTCACCGACACGCGCTTACTTTGCTGAAAGCTTTGCTTCCAGTTCAGCGACCTTGGCCTCGAGAGCATCGGCCTGTTCGCGCGCCTTTTGCGCCATCGCCTTGACGGTGTCGAATTCCTCGCGGCTGACGAAATCCATGCCGCCCATCGCCTCGAGCATGCGCTCGCGCGCGCTCTCGCGAGCCTCGCGCGTCATGCCGGCCATGGTGCCAGCGGCGCTGTTGGCGAGTTTGACAAAGTCGGCGATGATCGGGTTTTCGCTTTGCATGGAGCGCTATTTGGTCTCCAGAGACACTCTTGTCCAGAGACTTCGCGGCTAAAGTGGCACCTCGACCGCCGCCCCGCTCTGATAGGCGGCGCCGCCATCCGGATTGGCGACGATAAATTGATAATTCAGCGCACTCGCAAAGCACAGCCAGCCAAAATAGGGCACCATGAGATAGCCGGCTATCGGCCTCACGCGAAAAAAGGCCCACAGAACGGGAATGACGCTGACCACTGCGAGGACAAGAACCACCAATCCCCCGATCATGTTCTGCGCCCCGAAGAAAACGGCCGTCCAGGCGAGATTGAACACAAAGTGCGCGGCAAAGAGGGCAACGGCCATCCGCCGTCCAAACGCGCCGAGCGCGCTGACAACGAGTGCAAGCGCAAAGCCTATCATGGCGTAAAGGATGGCCCAGACGATCCCAAAAGCGGCCGGAGGTGGAAATATCGCTGGCTTGTTCAGACTTTGAAACCAGGGTGTGGCCGGCGTGCCCAATTGCCCGCCAAGAAAACCAAGCAGCACAATCAAAGGCACGCAGAACAGCGACCACCGAACAAGGCTGCCGCGCAGTTGGGCCTTGGTTGCCAGGAAACTCATTATTCCTCCATGCTTTGCCAGCGCGCCAGGCGCGTAATCGCGCGGGGCGTGGAACTTGTCAGTCCCTTGATACCGCCCCGTCGATTCAGTGACGCGCGATACACGAGCAATAGGGTCTGCGCCAATCCGCCATGTTTCACCATCACGGCCCGGCTTATCCCCGCCAATGGGCGAACGGGCTGCATGGGTGGACCCGGACACGGCGCGTATTGTCGCTTAGTCAAACGACCGATTTGTGCGCGAATCGAGAATTGGAATAGCGCTCAGATTTCTTTGTGCTAGCCTCGCCACATTCTTGCCGTGATTCGGGGACGTGTTTGGCAAGGAAGATAAAATGTCGCGCCCCATCAATTTTCAGGGCCCAATAAGGGGAACAGTCACTATGAAAAAGACCAACTTTGCTTCGATGCTCGCCGTTGCTGGCGGTCTCGCCGTCACCACCGCAGCTTGCTCGGCGCCTGCTGAAGACGCCGCTGTCGAGCCTGATGCCACTTCGGTAGAAGCTCCGGCATGCGGCGCATGCGGTGCCTGCGGCGCGTGTGGTGCCTGCGAAGCTTGTGGCGCGTGCGGTGCCTGCGGCGCGTGCGAAGCCGAATGCGGTGCCTGCGGCGCTGAGTAATCACACGCTTTGCGGCACAGCTGCATTGACTGTGTAACAAGAGGGCCGGTGACGACGAAAGGGTTGTCGCCGGCCTTCTTTTATTCGCCTACCATATTGACCTCGGTCAATTTCTTTGTCCAACATATGATCATCTTGGCCGCTCCAATTGCATCAAAGAACCCCAACCATGACACCCGAACGCGCCGCCCTCACCGTTATTGAAACGATCACCGCTATGGCTGCAGAGCAAAAGCCGCTGATGCTGCGCGTTATTCCTGAAGACGGCGCGACGTTCTGGACCCACTATCCAAAGGGCGATGCGCGCAGCGCTTCGTGCAAGTCACGCTGGTATTATCACGTTCACGCCGAAGGAGACCGTGATGAAGATGAGCACGGGCACTTCCATCTCTTTCTGCATCGCAATCAGCTTCCCGACGGGATCGAGCCCAAGGTGTGGCCGCCGCAGGGCGAAAAGGCCAAGGCGCATGTCACCCATCTCATCGGCCTGTCGATCAACACGCTGGGCATTCCGCGCGCCTGGTTTGCCACCAATCGGTTTATTACCAACGAATTTCTCTATCCCGCCGATGTGATGATTGAGCACCTGCCCGCGTTCAACGTGGACGACACCAAGGAAGACGATCTCGTCAACCGCTTCGTCACGGCAATGGTCGCGCTCTACCGCGACGAGATTGCCGACCTGCTGCGCCAGCGCGACGCCAAGCAGGAGCAATTGTCCGCTAACCTTGGCAAGGCCGCATATGAAAAGGCGAGCGGCGCAGATGTTCTGGCGCAGATCCCGATTGACCTCGACGCCAAGATCAGCGCGCTGGAGCTGGAAGAGGTTTAAGACCGCGTCGCGCTCACCAGGAATTCCACATTGCCCTTAGGCCCGGTAATCGGGCTTTCGACAATGCCTTCAATATCCCAGTCAAGTCTCTCTAACCATTGATAAACCTCGCTGCACACACGCTCGTGAAGCGCAGTGTCGCGCACGACCCCGCCCTTGCCGACTTCGGCCTTGGCGACTTCGAATTGCGGCTTTATTAGCGCGACCAGACGGCACTCGCGCGCGGCGAGCGCAAGCGGCACCTCGAGCACTTTGGCAAGGCTGATAAAACTCGCATCGCACACCACCATGTTGCACGCCCGGTCGATCAACTCGGGCGTCAGGAGCCGCGCCGATGTCTGTTCGAGCACGGTGACACTTGGGTCTTCGCGCAGTTTCCAGGCGAGTTGGTTGGTCCCGCTATCGACCGCGAAGACATGGGCAGTCCCCTTGGTCAAAAGCACATCAGTAAAGCCACCGGTTGAGCTGCCGATATCCATCGCCACCGCACCGCTCACATCGATAGCGAAATGCTCCAGCGCATGCGCCAGCTTGATCCCTCCGCGGCTTACCCAGGGGTGATCGCGCCCGCGCACTTCAATGGAAGCGTCCAAGGCCACCTGTTGGCCGGGCTTGTCCACCTTGGCCTCACCCGCAAACACCACGCCTGCCATGACAAGCGCCTTGGCGCGCGTCCGGCTTTCAGCAAGGCCCTGGTCGACCAGCAACTGGTCAATACGGATTTTCCTGGGTGGTTTTGCAGGTTTGGTCATGGACGCGAAAGGCGTTAGCGCGCATTGTTTGGCCATGAAAGCAATCTCCCTTGCCATGCTCAGCATCGCCGCTGTACCGCTTGTATCGCTCGTCTCCGTGGCCGCATGCGCGAACGACGCGCAATCGCCGCCTGCCAATGAGGTGGAGCCTGTTTACGCAAGCTATCTCGACGCGCCGCAGACACCGGGCACCTGGGTGTATGTATCCGAACCTGGAGAAAGCCTTGGCCTGTTCGGCATCCCCGATCCGGTTCATCCGTTTGTCATCCGGTGCGATACGCAGACAAAGCGGATTGGCCTTGCCCGCCGCAGTAAGCGCGAAGGACCGCTTACGATGGTGGTGCAGACCGAGACGACCATGCGGCAATTGGTGGCGAATGCCGTGCCGGGATATGGTCTGGTCGCAGCCGAACTCGACGCTGCCGATCCGCTGCTTGACGCGATGGCGATCACCAAAGGGCGCTTTGCAATCGGTGTCGAGGGCGAAAGGACGCTCTACATCCCTGCATGGGCAGAAGTGACCCGCGTGATTGAGGATTGCCGATAAGGTCGCGATC
>JBCBKF010000187.1:0-5055 GCA_038522255.1 Pseudomonadota bacterium | reverse complement strand
CCGTCGGGGTCCCGAAGCGCGGGCTCGAGATAGTCGAGCCGCATATCCGCTTCGGCGAAAAAGCGCGAAAACCGCGCCTTCGGGGCCGAGAGCAGGACGTCCAGCATCGCCAACGTTTCTTCATGGCTGCGGCGCTGCGCGGCGAGCGCGGCCGCTTCGCGCGCGGCGCGGTCTGCGGCCTCGCTCGCGACTTCGGCTTCAGCTGCAAGCCGAGCGGCGCGCGCTTCGGCCTGTTCGCTTGCCCTGGTGGCGTTTTCCAGCTGTGCGCGGGCTTCATCCGGAGAAAGGATGTCCACCGGCTGCTGAGCTCGCCCGTTCGGAAGCGTCACTATGGTCGTCACCGCGATCAGGGTGAGCGCAGCGGCCATTGCGGCAAGGGCAAGTGATGTCTTGGACGCCATGAAGGGCTTCATGCCCGATGATAGGGATGGCCTGCAAGTATGCTGGTCGCACGGTAGAGCTGCTCCATCAGCATCGCGCGCGCCAGCAGATGCGGCCAGGTTGCGGGACCGAAAGCAAGCAGCTGGTCTGCCTCGGCGCGCTCCTGTTCGCTATGGCCATCTGCAGCGCCCAGGACAAAACGCGCCTCACGCATGCCGTCATCGCGCCACTGGCCCAGCGCTCTTGCGAAGTCTTCAGAGCCCATCGCCTTGCCCCGCTCATCGAGCAGCACAGTCTTGCAAGGAGCCTGCGGATCGGAAACCCGACCGCCGGTTTCAGGCAATTCGGTCAGCTTCACTGGCCAGGTGAGCCGCTTTTCATAGCGCGCAACGAGTTCCGCCTCGGGAGAGCGCGCAATCTTGCCACGGGCGATGATGTGGAGGAGCATTTGTTATCTCTCACGGCTAGCCGGCTGCGCCAGCGCCTCCGAGGGGGCGGCCTAGCGGCCGGCGGACGGTCGTCCTTGCGGTTCGCTCGCGCGAACCGTTCACGGTTCCCCGTCAGTTCGGTCGCACGCCCGCAGCGGGTCCGGAGGGGGAGATTCCCCGGAGGACGTCTTGCGAGGACGAAGGCGCGGATGCGCCTTTGCAAAACTATGACGCCTGTGCTTCCCCGCCTTCGAATGACCACATCCGCTCAAGGTTGTAAAAGCTGCGAACTTCGGGCCGGAACAGATGAACCACCACATCGCCTGCATCGATCAGCACCCAGTCTGCAGCGGGCAGGCCTTCCACGCGGGCGGGACCGTAACCATCCTGCTTGACCCGCTCAGCCAGCTTTTGCGCCATCGCGGCAACTTGCCGGGTTGAGCGACCGCTGGCGATCACCATGAAGTCGGCAACCGAGCTTTTGCCTTCGAGCGGGATCGAGACGACCTCCATCGCTTGGTCATCGTCAAGCTGCGCGAGGATCATCTCGTGCAGATCGCTGGCAAGATCAGCGGGCATGGTTGGCATGGCTTTGGCAACGCCGCGCAGGGCCGTCACCGTGTTTGCCTGTGTATGTGACAAGCATCATTCTCCAGATTTCAGGGCAGGAATGTGGGATGCGTCCACGGATGGACAAGAGGCTGGCCTTTGAGGCGCGCCGCCTCATGCCTCTTCCCATCCTTCAATTCGACGAAAAGTGAGCCGATCCCGCGGCGCAGCGCCGTGGCCCAAAACATGCGCTCCGCCCAGAACATCAGACGCCCATTCGGCGTTGGCACGGCGAATAGCCGTGGCCGAGCGATGATCCGGATCGAAACGCAAAAACACCAGGGCCGGTGCGCTCCATTGCCCCCGTTTCCGAAAACCAGCCGCAGACACCGAGTAGCGCCTGAGCCAGGCCATGGCGGGGCTCGTCATGGCATCAGCGTTATAACCCGGACGGGCAATCACTGCAATCGGCATGGTCCGCGCGATCGTTCGCCATCCCTTCCACAGATGGAATTGGGCAAGGTTATCTGCCCCCATAAGCCACACGAATTGGCGGTTTGGGTATCGCCGGACGAGCTTTGTCAAAGTATCCACAGTGTAGCGCGTATCGAGTTCCAATTCGATTGCGGTGGGCACAATCGGAGCGCGGCGCGATTGCGCTTCGGCCGATTTGAGCCGTGCGCGCAAGCTGGCCATATCATCGCTCGGCTTAAGCGGGTTGCCCGGCGAAACCAGCCACCACGCCGCATCGAGGCCCAGCGCGTCGATTGTAAACCGGGTGATCCGCCGGTGCCCGCCATGCGCGGGATTGAAACTGCCCCCCAACAGGCCAATGCGTCGTGCGAGCGTGGTCACAAAAGGACAGTGCGGAAGCAGCGCCTGGCCATCAGCGCCGGAATGGGCCAGGTGAAGGTGACCAAGGCAGGGCGCTTTCCGGCCCTAGAAAAGCAGCGTTCGTCAGCATGATCGGGGGTATAGACCTGTCAAAGCATTGATCGTCAAGCCGACTCGACAAGGTCTTGTGAAACCCTGCGGAGTTGATCTCATCTGGCGCAAGCCGGCTCAAATACCGGTATTATCCGGGCTTTACGGGATTCTTGCTGCAAGCTGAACAGTTCATCGTGAAATAGGTTCGTCTCGGCGGTTTGGCCATTGTACGCAATCGACCGTTAACTGTCTGCTTGATAGCGAGGCGGGCAATCACATAGACACAAAACCGGGGCGGCTTTGTCAGATAAATCATCATTCGCGCAGACATTGCGCTCACTGCCAGATCGCGTCCAATCTTGGTTTCCCGAGCGCGAATTCTTCATGCGCTCCGAGGGCCAGGTCCGGTTTATCAAAATATCTTCGCGCCTGCAGATGGGCGCCGCAGGCGGCGTACTGGCCATTGCTCTGGGTTGGGCCGCGTCGCTTGGCGTCATGGCCTGGAACCAGTACCGGGCCGAAGCAAACCTTGCATCGTTCGAGGATGAAAAGGCCCGGATCGCCACGAAAGAAGAACGGTTCGAGGCATATTCCAGCGATATTGACCGGGTGGTGGACGATCTCAAAGCGCGGCAGGACGTTCTCGACGCGATGAAAGAGCTGTTGCCCGACGATATCCGCGGAGCGGGTGTGAACGTCACGGACAGTTCGAAGGAAACCGCCGAAACCGTCGAGAAAATCAGCGAATATTTCCCGGAAGCGCGCGGCCTGGCTGAGATCGAAGCGCAACAGATCGCGTTTGTCGAGAACATCACGCGTTATGCTGATTGGCGGGCCAAGCGCGCCGAAGCGGCGATCCGCAAGCTGAACCTTGATCCCAAGACGCTGGCGCGCAACACCAAACGCGCGGCAACAGGTGGCCCGTTTGTGCCATTGGAGCCCGGCCTCAGCGAGCTTGACCCGCGCTTTGAACGCATGGCGCTCAGCCTGTCGCGTATGGCGACGCTGGAACGCGCGCTCGAAGGCATCCCGCAAGTCGTTCCGCACGCCAACCAGTCCATCACATCCAATTTCGGTTATCGCCGCGACCCCTTCAACGGACGCGCCGCGCGCCATCCCGGGATTGATTTTCGCGGCGCGATGGGCTCGCCCATCTACGCTGCGGCTCCGGGAACGGTCGTTTACGCTGGCTGGCGTGGCGGGTATGGTCGCCTCATCGAGATTCGGCACGATAACGGCATGGTGACGCGCTATGCCCACCTCTCGCGTCTCGACGCTGAGGTTGGTGAGACTGTCGCCGCCGGCGAAACGATCGGGGGCTTGGGTAGCAGCGGCCGCTCGACCGGCCCACACCTGCACTTTGAAGTGCGTATAAACAATCGCGCGGTCAATCCGCGCCCCTTTTTGGAGACCGCCCCCGATGTTCTCAAAGAAGCCCGCGGAACCGCTCCGGTCCGAGAGCCCACAGCGCCCCAGTCCTAACCCTCAATCTCAAGGAAAATTCATGCCGAGCAGCGCGAGTTCCACATTTTCAGTGATCGGTACAGATGTGGCGATCAAGGGCGATGTCAGCGCATCGGCAGACCTGCACATCGATGGCGTGATCGAAGGCGACATCAAGTGCGCCAGCCTCGTCCAGGGCGAGACAAGCCAAGTTACCGGTTCGATCATCGCCGAAACCGCACGCCTTTCCGGAAAGGTCAATGGGTCGATCACGGCGCGTGATCTCACCGTGCTCAAAAGCGCAATGATCGAAGGCGATGTTCATTATGACGCGCTGACAATTGAGCAAGGTGCGCAGGTGGACGGGCGCTTTGCTCCCAATTCTCAGCGTCAGGCTGCGAACACGACCAAGCCCGGTGCAAAGAGCGCGACGAGCACCGACAATCCCGATCAGGCGGCGCTGCAAATCGCCAATTGATCCGCGAGGACGCAGCGTCCCGGGGGCGTCAGCGTAAACTGCTTGCCGCAACACTCACCTGACCCACGCTGCGTCAGAGAACTTCGGCGCGTAGCGCTTTGCGATCAAGCTTTCCGATCATGGTCTTGGGCAGGGCCTCACGCACGACCACCTCATCCACCCGCTCGTGTTTTCCGATGCGCGTGTTGAGCCAGTTCTTGAGCTCCTCGCCGCCGACTGCAGGTTGGGCCTCGTCCTCGGGGTTAAGGGTCACATAAGCGCGCGGCACCTCACCGCGATACTCGTCAGAGACGCCAATCACGAGCGCCTCCTTGACCGCCTCATGCTCCAGTATCACGTCTTCGACCACGCTCGGGAACACCTTGAAGCCGCCAACCGAGATCATGTCCTTGATCCGGTCAACGATTTCGAGAAATCCATCGCCGTCCATCACCGCGACATCGCCGGTGCGAAGATATTTCTCGTCATCGCGGGTGACAAAGACATCCGCGGCAACTTCGGGGCGGTTCCAGTAACCCCGCATCACTTGGGGTCCGCTGATGGCAAGCTCTCCGGGCGCCCCCTCTGGTGCGAACTGCGAGGGATCCTCCTTGTCGAGCAAGACGATCTTCGTGCCCGCAACCAACTGGCCGATAGTGCCTTTCTTTCGCGTGCCGGAATATGGGTTGACCGACACAACCCCAGCGCTTTCGGTGAGGCCATAACCCTCGACCACGCGCACGCCGGTCACCTCTTCGAACTTCGCATGGACCGCAGCTGGCATCGGCGCACCGCCAGAAATGCAGACCTTGAGCGAGGAGAGATCGGTCTTGGCCAGATCGGGATGGTCGAGCATCGCCTGAAACATGG
>JBCBKF010000186.1:0-5073 GCA_038522255.1 Pseudomonadota bacterium | reverse complement strand
TCAGGCTCGAAGCGGTCATGGCGTGCGCGGCGTCCCCGTCATCGGCGGCGATCACGGTCACGCCTGTCGCGAAACGACCCATGGCGTCCTTGAACGCGCGCGTGTCGATCCCGGCTAGGCCGATCTTGCCCTCCCGCTCCATCCACGCAGTAAAACCCAGTGCGCTGCGAAAATTGCTGGGGCGGGTGATATCTTCGCGCGTGATGCAGCCGACTGCGCTTGCTACACCGGGCGCGCTTTCGACGTCTTCCTCGTTTGTGCCGACATTGCCGATATGGGGGAAGGTAAAGGTGACGATCTGGCGTGCATAGGACGGATCGGTCATCACCTCCTGATAGCCCGTCATCGCGGTGTTGAAGCAGACCTCGCCCACGGCGTGTCCGGCCGCGCCAAAACCCTTGCCCCAGATTACCGTGCCGTCGGCCAGAACCAGGACGCCCGTCGCGTCTGAAGGTTGCGCAGGGGTAGTTGCGGAAAGGGCCATGGGGCGCTCCGTTAAGAGATTGGTTTCGGCGATGTGTGCTAAGTCTCACCCGCTAAGCCCCGTAACGTCGCGCGTCAACCTAGCCGAGCCGCTTCGAACCCGTTAGAGCGCAGCTAAGCCTCAATCCATCCACAACTAAACGAAATTCCACGCCATGATCAGAGACGACATCAAAGCCGCCACCATCACCGCCATGAAGGCGAAGGAAAAAGATCGCACCGCGACGCTCCGGCAGATTTCGGCCAAGATCAAGGACCGCGATATCGAGGAACGCACGTCTGGCAAGGAAATCGATGACGATGCGCTGGTCACCAGTGTGCTGCAGAAGATGGCCAAGCAGCGCCGCGAATCGATCGGGATGTATGAGCAAGGCGGGCGCGCTGAACTGGCTGCGGCAGAGGCTGCTGAACTGGCCGTGATCGAGGAATTCCTCCCGAAAATGATGAGCGAGGAGGAAACCAAGGCCGCGATCGAGGCGATCAAGGCGGAAACCGGCGCAACGGGCATGAAGGATATGGGTACGGTGATGAGCGCGCTTAAAGCCAAGCACGGCGCGGTCCTTGATGGAAAACTGGCAAGCGGCCTTGTGAAAGCTGCTCTGAGTTAAGCGCGCCAAGTGCACAAGATAGTGAGATGACGATGACAGACCCGACCGAGCGTTCCGCTGCCTATTACACCGCTCTTTTCGTGGGTGGTCTTTTGGTCGTCATTCTGGTGCCGCTGGGCCTGTTCCTGTTCTACTTGAGCGCGCCGATGAATGTCTCTCGCATATGCACGACAACCGATGGCGAAGTGTTCCGCCTGCTGGCTTTTGGACCCGATGCAGACCCCTATCTGAGCGACGCGCCGGTGCTGATCGATGGCGAACGCGGCGAGCGCGCCCGAGCTTCGATTGCGGATTGCGGGAAACCGATGGTGATTGGTGCCGATTTTCCCGATGTGCCCACGCCCGAGTCCGTCAAAAACGACGCGACACCTCTTTCCGCGCGGCGTTAGTCACCGCGCCTGCGCGCGATACACAACCTTGTCCAGAGTGAATTGCAGCGCCCCTTGAACCCATCGCCAAGTCAGCGCATTCTCTGACGATGACGATCACCCCGCAATGGAAAGACGAACTGCGCACGCGCGTGACGCTCTCCACGGTGGTGCAGCGTACAACGAAGCTCACCAAGGCGGGGCGCGAGTGGAAGGCGTGCTGCCCGTTCCACAACGAGAACACCCCCAGCTTTTACGTCAATGATGAAAAACAGTTCTATCACTGCTTTGGCTGCGGCGCGCATGGCGATGTGATCACTTGGATGATCGAGCAGCGCGGCTTTTCGTTCATGGATGCGATCAAGGAACTGGCAGAGGAAGCGGGGATGGAAGTCCCCGCGCCTGATCCGGTGGCGGCCAAAAAGGCGGAAAAACGCGCCGAACTGGTCGATGTGACGAGCGCCGCGCAGGACTGGTTCGTAGAACGTCTGAAGGGTTCGGAGGGGCGCACCGCGCTCGAATATCTGCGCAGGCGTGGTCTGACCGATGCCACCTTGCGCGAGTTTGGCTTTGGCTATGCGCCAGAAGACAAGCAGGCGCTGTCCAGTGCCCTGTCGCGCTTCGATCCCGCCATGCTGGCAGACAGCGGTATGCGCATCGTCACGGATGACGGTAAGGCGTATGATCGGTTTCGCGGGCGCGTCATGCTGCCGATCCAAGATGCGCGCGGGCGGGTGATCGCCTTTGGCGGGCGCATCCTTGAGGAACGCGCCAAGGGTTCTGGGAGTGTTGCGAAATACCTGAACTCACCCGACACTCCGCTATTCGACAAGGGCCGCACGCTTTACAACCACCACCGCGCCGCACCCGCTTCACGCCAAAGCGGCCGGGTCATCGTGGTCGAAGGCTACATGGATGTCGTCGCACTTGCACAAGCGGGTTTCCAGGATGCGGTCGCGCCGCTTGGAACCGCGCTGACTGAGGCGCAGCTGGAAATGCTGTGGCGCTTGGTGGAAGTGCCGGTCTTGTGTTTTGACGGTGATGCGGCGGGCCAGAGAGCCGCGATGCGGGCGATCGGGCGCGCCCTGCCGATGCTCGCACCCATGCGCTCGCTTTCCATCGTGCGCCTGCCCGCCGGACTCGACCCCGATGACTTTATCAAGGCGCAAGGCCCTCAGGCGATGGAGAAGCTTTTATCCGCACCGATGAGCTTGCTCGACGTTCTGTGGCAGGTGGAACGCGATGCGCAGCCACTCACCAGCCCCGAGACGAAGGCCGGCCTTAAGAAGCGGCTCATGGATCACGTCGATACAATCCAGGATCGTGATATCCGCGCGCTCTATAGGCGCGAATTGCTGGACCGATTTTCCGCCTTTGCCTATCCACCTCGGCCGTTGCGCGCGCCTCGATCGATGCGCCAGGCAGGTGTTCGCGCCCATTGGAAGACTGGTTCAGCGCTGCCCCAGCCTGTATCGCCTGCCGCGCGCGCAGTTTTGCAGAAGGTTATCGCCGATGGGCCACAGCCCTCTCTCTTTCGCGCAATAATCGCCGGACTGTTGCGTCATCCGAGCCAGATCGAAGAACATTGCTCGGCTCTCTTTCAACTGGCGCAACTCGACCCCAAAACCGCGCCCGTGATCGAATCGGTGATTGAACTCACCGAAACGCTTGATTCGCGCGATGGAACAGCCATATTCAATCAACTCGGTCTCCCCGACCCACCGGACGACTTGCGATACGCCTTTCTTCGAGAAGGCACTCCCCCCGGTGAAGCGCACGAGGAACTGGCCGAAGCTGTGTTGTTACTCGTCCAGAAACCGGCTCTCGAGGCGGCTCTGGCGAAGACGGTGGCGCGTTTTGATGAGGATCCGGAAGGCTCCTTTTCCGAGCAGACCCGTTTGCGAACACAGCTTATGTCCATCGAAAATCGCCTCAAGGCCTTTGGTCGCCGTAAAGCCGCTTTGGGAAATGGGGATGCAAGTTCGACGGACGATGAAAATCAGGCTGCGTAATTAATCGCGCAGCGGGAACGGGATAAACGCGCGGCGGTAATTCATCCGCACCTTGCGCAAACACGGACTGTAATGACGGCATGGCTTCGACCGCAAAAACCCACGATAAAGACGATGCACCCCTGATCGACCTCAACGAGGCGTCGATCAAGAAGCTGATGAGCAAGGCAAAGAAAAAGGGCTACATCACCCTTGATGAGCTGAACGAAGCTCTGCCGACTGACATGGACTCCGATCGCATCGAGGACATTCAAACGGCGTTGTCCGAAATGGGCGTCCAGATTGTCGAGAACGACGAAGAAGCCGAAGCCGAAGCGGAGGCCGAGGCCGAAGTCGAAGAGATGTCGGTGGTCGACGACGACGGTGACGACAAGGCCGTTGCCAAAAAAGACACCAAGGCCGCTGCCAAGAAAACCGCAACGGGTGAGCGCACCGATGACCCGGTGCGCATGTATCTGCGCGAAATGGGCGCGGTCGAACTGCTCAGTCGCGAAGGCGAAATCGCGATTGCCAAGCGCATCGAAGCGGGCCGCGACATGATGATTATGGGGCTGTGCGAAAGCCCGATTACCTTCCACGCCATCATCCAGTGGTCCGAAGCGCTCAACGCCGAAGACATGCAGCTGCGCGAAATCCTCGATCTTGACGCGATGCTTTCCAAAGAACCGCCGCCTGACAAGATGGAAGAGGAAAACGAAGAAGCCGAAAGCGGCGAGATTTCCGAAGAAACTGCCGGTCCCACGATCCGCGACGATGACGAAGTCGAGGATCACAAGGAAGAGGGCGAAGACGGCGAGGAGGACGGCGAAGCCTCCAAGCGCGACGACGATGACGAGGAGGAGGACAACACCCTCAGCCTTGCGCAGATGGAAGCCGCTCTCAAACCTGATGCGATTGAGCGCTTTGCGCGCATCACCAAGCTGTTCAAGACCTTCGAAAAGCTTCAGGGCGAACGCGTTGATACGCTCGCCGCGGGCGCGGATTTCGCCAAGGCCAAGGAAAAGAGATACGAGGAACTTGGCGAGGAACTCACCGCCGAGGTGGAAAGCATGCAATTCCACGCCAGCAAGATCGAATTCCTGGTCGACAATCTTTACGCTTTCAACCGCCGCCTGACCGCGCTGGGCGGGCAGATGCTGCGGCTTGCCGAGCGGCACAAGATCAAACGGATCGATTTCCTGAAATCCTATGTTGGCAATGAGCTTGACGACAGCTGGATCGCTGCAAACGCGAAGAAAGATAAAAAATGGAAGGCCTTTGCCGAAAAGGAAGAGGCCGCGATTGACCGCATCCGCGCCGAGATTACCGATATCGCTGCGCAGACCGGCATGGCGCTTCCCGAATTTCGCCGCATCGTCAACATGGTACAAAAAGGCGAACGTGAGGCGCGGATCGCAAAGAAGGAAATGGTTGAGGCCAACCTTCGACTTGTGATCTCCATCGCCAAGAAATACACCAATCGCGGCCTGCAATTCCTTGATCTTATTCAGGAAGGCAATATCGGCCTGATGAAGGCGGTTGACAAATTCGAATATCGCCGCGGCTACAAATTCTCGACCTACGCCACTTGGTGGATCCGGCAGGCGATCACCCGCTCGATCG
>JBCBKF010000185.1:0-5091 GCA_038522255.1 Pseudomonadota bacterium | reverse complement strand
GTGCGTAGGCGCCTGCCCGGCGAGAGCGATCAGCCGGCTGTGCGCCTCCACCAGGGCATTGCGTTCTGACGCACAGCTCGCCTCTCGAGCGCGCGCGGATGTAATGCTCTGGGCAAGGTCGAACACCGCCTGCACCCGCCCACGATCTGCGCGCGGTCCGATCAGGCGCGAAAGCTCCGAGCGCGCAGCAAAACCGGTATCTCCTGCGCTCAGCAATCCCTCGATCACCCGCACCACCGGTGCAAGATCCTCTTCGCTAAAGCGCAGGGCTGCCCCGTATGAGCCACCGGCAGCCTTAACCGCAAGCGGATCGGCCTGCTGGCCGTCCCGCGTCAACATCTGCGTCAATTGCGCTTCATCCAGCACTGGAAAACGCAAAATGCGACAGCGCGATCGGATGGTTGGCAACAGGCGAGACGGGCGGTGCGAGATCAGCATGAAGAACGAGCCACGCGGCGGCTCTTCAAGGCTCTTCAAAAGCGCGTTGGACGAGGCGGTTTCCAGATCGTCTGCCGGATTGATGATCAGGACCCGGCGCTTGCCCAGGGTTGGCCGTGTCGTCAGCCGTTTTTGCATCTCACGGATCTGACCCACGCGCAGACTGCGGGCGAGCTCGAAGGGTTTGCCGTTATCGCGCGCGGTCTCGGCCTTCTTGTCCTTGGGACCGTAGGTTACCTCGATGATGTCCGGGTGCTCGCCAGGTTGCGGGGCCCCCGGCTCGTTCACAAGTTCGCGCGCCGCGGCCATGGCGAATTCGAATTTTCCAAGCCCCGCTTTGCCCGCCAAAATCCAGCCGTGATGCATTCGCGCGCTGTTGATAGCGCTGCGCCACTCGCGCCAGGGGCCTTCATGATTGGGCCAGCTTGTCATTCGCCCCACCCTTCAAGACGCGCCTTCAGCGCCTTTACAATGGCTGCGTGCACCTCATCCGGGCTTCCGTTGCCGTCAACGATTGCAAAGCCTTCAGGGTCTGCATGAGCCAGTGATCTGAACGCGGCGGCGACCTTCGCGTGATACGCGTCCCCTCGCCCGCCGATTGCATCGTTGTCGCCGCCATCGCGCGCGCGCAGGCGCTGCGCGGTCTTTTGCGGGCTCACAGTTATGAGGATCGTCAGATCGGGCCGCAGGCCAGCGCTGCCAAAGGTGTGGAGGCTTTGGATCGCATCATCGCCAAGTCCGCCCGCCCCGCCTTGGTAAGCGCGGCTTGAGTCCACAAACCTGTCGCATACGACCCATGCGCCGCGCGCTAACGCAGGCTTGATCCGCTGGCTGACATGGTCTGATCGGGCTGCTGCAAACAGCAAGGCTTCAGCGTGCGCACCCCAGCCCTCCTTGCATGGGGGATGCAGCAAAAGATCCCGGATCGCTTCGGCGCCCGGCGTCCCGCCCGGTTCTCGTGTGACTTCAACGTCCAGCCCGCGGATTTTCAACGCATCTGCCAACAGTCGAGCCTGAGTGGACTTGCCCGCCCCTTCCCCGCCTTCAAACGCGATGAAGCGACCCGTTGGCTTGTCGCTGGTCATGCAAACCACCCGGCAAACGCGTTGGCGATGCGTGCAAAGAAACCGGCTTTTGCAACGCTTTCACCCGCGACAAGGGGAATGCGCAGCGTGTCCAGTCCCGGCGTCTCAAGCTCCAGGTTTGCGACCACATCACCTGTATTGATAGGCGCGCGCAGCGGGCCATCGTAGCGCACGGTGATGCGAATGTCCTTGTCCTGCCCCTTAGGTATGCTGAGCGTGACGGGTACTTCGCTTATGAGGCGAACGCTGCGCTGAGATCCGTCCTGGACCTGCGCCCTGGTGATCACAGCGCCCGCATCGAATAGTGAGCGTCTGTCGAATGCAGAAAAGCCCCATTCCATGAGATTGCGCGCGGCCCGGTTCCGCACGCCCTTGCGCGCCACCCCGGCAACGACCATCACCAACCGCTGATCCCCACGCTTCGCTGTTCCCAGAAAGCCGAAGCCTGCTTCGTTGGTGTAGCCGGTCTTGATCCCGTCAGCGCCCTTAACCCGGCCCAGCATGGGATCCTGATTGGTCTGAGCGATACCGCCATACCGGAAACCTGGAAGCCCAATAAAGCGCGCCACGGCCCGCGGATGATCGCGGGTCAAGGCGCCGCCCAGCGTAACCAGATCGCGTGCAGTGGTAAATGTACGACCTTCATCGGGCCAGCCATTGGGGGTTCCAAAATGGCTTTGCGTCATGCCGATTGCGCGCGCCTTGATGTTCATCTGCGCCGTCCAGGCAGTCACTGAACCCATCGCCCCTTCAGCAAGGACAATCGCGGCATCATTGGCGGATACATTCGCAATCCCGGTCAAGAGGGTGCCCACGGGCACGTCTTCGTCAGCGTTCAGGAACATGCGCGATCCCTTGTACCGCCATTCAAGCCAGGTCTCCGGCCTAACCGTTAGCGACTGCTGGAGGCCAAGCTTGCCCTCTTCGACGAGGTCAAAAGCGGTATACAGCGTCATCGCTTTCGTGATCGAGGCCGGAACGAAGCGGCGATCAGGGTTGCGCGAAAACAGCACCTGACCGGTTCCCGTATCGACGAGCATGGCAATCGGCACATCATCTTCGTCAAGGCCAATCGGCGGAGCCACGGACTGCGCCATGGCGGCAGGGAATGGTGAAAGAAGAATGGCCGCAAACACGGCTGCGAGGCCTTTCCAGACTGCCCCTGCTTTTTTGCCCAAGCTTTGCATGGCCGACGCTATAAGGCCCCATAAGCCAATAGGCGAGCCGCGCACTGTGCCTAGTTCACGATTTCGTCCGCCAGCAGCCCGACGCTCATCGCGTAATAATTGGAGCAATTGTACTCAAGGATGACGCGGTAATTGCCCGTCAGCAGCCAGGCGGGCTTCCCGGGCCCATCGGGCTGAAACAGCGACGCCATTGCGGTGTCGGCCAAGGGCTCACGCGGCTCGATCCCGAGCTTGCGCCACTCGCCGACCGTCTTCCACTGGCTATGGCGCTCATGAACGCGGGGGCACACAGGGGCGGTCAGCTTTGTTTTGTATACATCGACGTCAAAGCCTGAAGGCACGCTTGCGCGGACACCCCATGGTTGGCCTTCGCGCCAGCCAGCATCTTTGAAATAGGCTGCGATGGAAGCAAAGGTATCGGCCCGATTGGTAAAGATGTTGGCGCGTCCATCGCCGTCGCCATCGGTGGCAAGGCGCAGATAGACCGACGGAAGGAATTGCGGATTGCCGAAAGCTCCGGCGTAACTGCCAACCAGTTGCTTGCGTGAAAATCCGCGTTCGGCAACCTGCATGAGCGCAACCCATTCGCTGGCGAACAGCTCCCGTCGACGCCCTTCCCACGCAAGCGTCGCCAGAGAGCGCGACAAGTCAAAGCCCCCGCGGATCCGCCCGTAACTTGTCTCATGCCCGAAGATCGCAACAATGATCGAGGCCGGCACCCCTGTTTGCTGCTCGACCCGTCTAAGAGCAGTGCGATTGGCGGAGTAGACCTCCCTGCCCCCCGCAATCCGGGTGCGATTGACATGTTTGGCGATATAGGGTGCGAGATCGGGATAACCGCGCTTGGTCGGTTTGCCTGGCTGCCCCTGGTCAAGCCGGATCACGCGCGCATTGGGAGTGAGCCCTTGCGTCATTCGCTCAAGGGTGCCGGGTGAAACCCCTTGCGCGCGCGCTTTCGCCTTGAGCAATTCGACATAGGCCTCAAACGCGATTCCATCGCGCGCCTGCACCTGTGCGCTGGCAGGCGGGGCAAAACCGGATAGCGAAGCGATGATGGCGAGACTGCCGAGCAGGGAGAGAAAGCGCATAAACCTCACTATTCACAAATCTTCAGATGAGCCAAGTACCGTTCTTACGACGCGCACACTTGAGCAGGGCTGAATGCCTCGCTAACGGGGTCATACGCGCGGACAGGTGGCAGAGCGGTTGAATGCACCGGTCTTGAAAACCGGCAAGGGTGCAAGCCCTTCGTGGGTTCGAATCCCACCCTGTCCGCCACTTTTCCTGCAAATGCGGCTTTCAAAGGCCCTCAGGCGCGGCTTTCGATAAATGCGCGCACCACATCAGAAATGATCCGCGCCTTTTCCTCAGTCAGATCCGCGTAGAACGGCACCGCGACGATCCGGCTCGAAATGTCCTTTGCAACCGGCGTGCTGGTTGGCGGCGCCTGCATCCGTGGATCTTCGTTCAGAGGCGGTGAAAAGTAGGCCCGGCTCGCAATATTGTGCGAAGCCAAATGCGCCATGAGTTCGTCGCGCGAGACACCACATTGCGCCTCGTCAAGCAGAAATGGATAGAAGCCCGAAGTGCCTTCAACCCCGGGAATGATCTTACAAACCGGGGTCAGACCGCCAATTCCAGTAAGTGCTTCATCATAACACGCGCGCAGGTCAAGCATACGCTGACGCACTTCGGGTAGATGCGCCAGGACCAATCGGCCCAAAAGCGCAATCGGCTCGCTCATCTTGGCGTTGGTTGATCGGCGGGCGATCCCGCCAAGGCCATGGTTCACAAAGTCGTCAAGCCAGCGTCGTTTGGCACCATCCTTGAACACCAGCAGCCCGCCTTCAGCCGAATGGATCGCCTTGGTCGCGTGCAAGCTGAACATGCTCGCATCGCCGTAATCGCTTATGGGTCGCCCGCGATAGGTCAAAGCGAATGCGTGCGCGCCATCGTAAATCAGCGGCACGCCCTTTTCGTGTGCGATCGCTGCGAGTTCATCGACCAAGCATGGCATGCCGAACATGTGCACACCCATGATCGCAACGGTGCGTTCATTGCACAGCTGTGCCACGTGATCAGGGTCAATCGTCAAACGGTCAGGCTCGATATCAGCAAAAACGGGAGTAAGCCCTGCCCGCACCACCGCATTGGCTGTCGCTGCGAAGGTGAAGGTGGGCAGGATTACCTCGCCGTCCAGCTCAAACATTTCCAGCATCGCTTCAAGCGCGAGTGAGCCGTTTGAAAACAACATCGTGTTGGGCGTTGCGCACAATTCGGCGAGCTGGGCTTCGAATGCGTTTAGCTCAGGGCCGCCATTGGAGAGATAGACGCGCTCCCAGACATTTTTCAAACCCTGCGAATATTCATCCAAAGAGGGC
>JBCBKF010000184.1:0-5122 GCA_038522255.1 Pseudomonadota bacterium | reverse complement strand
CACTCATCACCCAGATAAGAAAATAGATTGCCAGGATCGAAGTCCACTCCACAGCCGTTAGCCAACTTTCGAATGGCCCGTCGCGGGCATGATAACGCGCACCTGGGGGTTCTTGCCGGACCAACGGCGAGCGGACCGGCGGGCGGCTAGGCGTGCGGCTTCATGGACGGCCTCGGGGTCCTGCGCGTCCTTGCCACGCAGTTTGCCAATAGCCTGGAGGACGCTTTCCTGAGTTTCCTCGATAAATTCGGGCATGTCCTCGTCAAGTGGCAGGCCGATCGCCTCGATAATGGGCGGCGCGCCCCGCACGAGGACAACCACCAGCGCGCCCTCATTCGCGATCCGGCGGCGCATCGCAATGGCCCCTCCATCGGCGGGAACAATGATGTCGCCATCAAGCACAAGCCGTCCGCTCGTTACGGGGGCCAGAATACCCGGCGCGCCCGGTGCCAGTTTGACGATATCGCCATTGGTCTGAACAATGTTGTGCGGGATCTGGCACGCCGCGCCAAGTCGCGCCTGCTCACGCATATGACGGATCTCGCCATGCACGGGCACCAGCGTCTGCGGCCGCAGCCAGCTATAGAGCGCCTCAAGTTCAGGGCGCCCTGGATGGCCCGATACGTGGATCAGGCTCTGCCGGTCCGTCACCATGGTTACGCCCTTGGCGGCAAGCTGGTTCTGAACCTTGCCGATCCCGATCTCGTTGCCCGGGATCACGCGCGAAGAAAACAGCACCACATCTCCGCTTGTGAGCTCGATCGGGTGGCTGTCATCGGCAATTCGGCTCAGCGCAGCACGCGGTTCGCCCTGCCCGCCCGTCGCCAATATCAGAACCTCACCGCGCGGCAGCCGCATGGCGGTGTCAAAGTCCACGGGTTCGGGAAAGTCGGTGAGATAGCCATTGTCCTGCGCCACCGCTATGATGCGATCAAGCGAACGTCCCGCAACGCATATCTGCCGGCCAGTCTCGCGCGCGACTTCGCCAAGAGTGTGAAGCCGCGCGACATTGCTGGCAAAAGTTGTCACCACCACGCGCTTGCCCTTGTGCGAGGCGACTTCTTCCATCATTGCTCGGTGCACCGCCCCTTCAGATCCAGAAGGCTCTGAATTGAAGACGTTCGTGCTGTCGCATACCAGCGCCATGATGCCTTCCTCGCCCAGAGCGCGCAGATCTTCTTCGGTCGTCGGTTCGCCAATGATCGGGTCTTCGTCGAGCTTCCAGTCGCCTGTGTGGAAGACGCGGCCATAGGGCGTGTCGATCAACAGCGCGTTGCCTTCGGCGATGGAGTGCGCAAGGGGAAGGTAGGTGACGCCGAAAGGGCCGATCTCGATAGGGCCGTGATCGTCCTCGACGATGTTCAGCTCAACCTGATCGGAAAGGCCTGCTTCTTCCAGCTTGCGGGCCACCAGATCGGCGGTGAAAGGCGTCGCGTAAATCGGCACTCCGAGTTCGCCAGCAAAATAGGGCACCGCTCCGATGTGATCCTCATGCGCGTGGGTCAGCACCAGACCTGCCAGATCCCCGGCGCGTTCCTCAATGAAGTCGAGGTATGCAAACACCAGATCCACCCCCGGATATTCACCGCCAGAAAAGGTCATTCCAAGATCAACCATCAACCACTGGCCTTCACAGCCATACAGGTTGACGTTCATGCCGATCTCGCCAGAGCCGCCAAGGGCCAGGAAAAGCAGTTCGTTTTCGGGGGTGAAGTCTTTTTTCACGTCTTGAATATCAATCTCTTGTATCAGTTATCGCTCGCCGCTTGCATGGCGAGAATGGCCAGGCCCTCGACTGTGAGGTCTGCGTCCACATGGTCAAACACATCGGTGGCTTCGTCAAAGAGGATAGCAAGGCCTCCCGTCGCGACCACTTTGGCCGGACGACCGATTTCAGCCTTCATGCGCTCGATGATGCCCTCCATCATAGCGACGTAACCCCAGAAGACTCCAATGAGCATTTGGTCTTCTGTGTTGCGCCCGATGACGCTCTTGCTATCGGGCGCGCGGATCGCGATGCGCGGCAGCTTGGCGGTCTTTCCAACCAGTGCGTCGAGCGACAGGTTGATGCCCGGCGCGATCGAGCCGCCTTTATACGCTCCGTTAAAATCGATCGCTTCGAACTTGGTCGCGGTGCCGAAATCGACCGCGATGATATCGCCGCCATATTTGCGATGCGCCGCCAGTATGTTGAGCGCCCGGTCCGCGCCAAGCGAACTGGGCTGATCAACGTCAATCTCGAACCGCCAGCGCGCAGCGTCTTGTCCCGCAAACAAGGGCGTGATGCCAAAGTATTTCTGCGCCAATACGGAGAGATTGTGATCGGCGCGCGGAACCACAGAGGCAAAGATGATCTGCGTGATATCCTCGCGCAAAACGCCTTCGATAGTGAGCAATTGCAGCAGCCACACCGCGTATTCATCGCCCGTGCGGCGCGGGTCAGTAGCGATGCGCCAGCGCGCTTTCAATTGCGGCACACCCTCACCGCTGTTGTCGAACAGCGCGAAGACGACATTTGTGTTCCCGACATCCGCAGCCAGCAGCATGACGCGCGCTCCCCTAAACTATATCGCCTGCCCGAATGACACGTTGCGAGCCATCCGCCAAGCGCAGGCGTAGCGCTCCGTCGGTTTCATCCAGACCTTCAAAGCTTCCCTCAATGACGCTGCCGTCCTGATCGTGCACCGCAACCGGCGTCCCGGGGCCGTGGATGGAACACAGCTGAAACTCGTCCAATGTCTGAGCTAGGCCTGCATGCCGCCATGTCTCGAGCCGCACAGCAAAATGCTCTGAGAGCCGCCTTGCGAACCATGATAGGTCCGGCGCGTGAGAGAAGTCGGCTATCGCCGCGGTTGCACGATCCGGCAGATCGGGCGCGCGAGCCAGATTGACGCCGATGCCGACAATCACATGACCATGCACCATCTCCAGCAGGATACCCGACAACTTGGCCGGGCCAAGCAGGACATCGTTGGGCCATTTGAGGGAGGGCGTGACGGTTGTGCCCGACAATGCTTCTACCACTGTGTCATACACGGCCAATCCAGCCACAAAGCTCAGGCTGGCGGGCGCCGGGTCTTGCGGGCGTAGCGCGACGAGGCTTGACCCCATAAAATTGCCGGACCCGTCAAACCATTCTCGGCCCTGCCGCCCTCGCCCTGCGCTCTGCCGACGAGCGACGTGCCAGGCACCCTCTCCAAGCCTTTCGCCTGCACGCAAGGCCGCGATCAGATCCGCGTTGGTCGATCCGGTTTCCTCAACGATAGTGATGCGTGAAGCTATCAAACCGGCAAGAACAGCGCGCCAGCGGCCTTGTTCGCAAGGTCGCTGAGCGACGGGGTGAGAAGATATCCAAGCGGCGAAATGATTGCAGCGGTGAGAGCCAGCAGAGCCCAATGCGCAACCCCGCTCTTGCCGGTGACCAGATCAACCGGCTCGTCAAAGAACATGACCTTGACGAACTTGATGTAATAGAACGCGCCGATTACGCTGGCTGCGATCGCGATGGCGGCAAAGGCGATGAGGTCGGCTTCGACGGTCGCCTGAAAGACCACGAACTTGCTGTAAAAGCCGAGCAGCGGAGGAATTCCCGCCAGGCTGAACATCAAGAACAACAAGGCCCAGGCGATGGCCGGGCGGGTCACTGCAAGGCCCGAAATATCGCCGAAAGTCTCGTAGAGATCGCCGCTGTCGCTGCGCAGCATCAAAAGGGCGGTAAAGCTACCCAGACTCATCGCAACATAGATGAACAGGTAAATCAGCATCGAGGCCGCGCCCGCTTGGTTGGCAACCGCCAGACCCAGCAGGATAAACCCGATATTGTTGATTGAAGAATAAGCGAGAAGGCGCTTCAGGTTCTCCTGCCCGATCGCCCCCAGCGCGCCGAAGATGATCGACGCCAATGCGGTGAACATCACGATCTGACGCCAGGCATCGACCTGTGCTCCGAACACGTCGAACACGACACGCGCTGTCAGCGCAACGGCAGCCACCTTAGGCGCGGTCGCGAAGAAAGCGGTGACCGGCGTCGGCGCGCCTTCGTAAACGTCTGGCGTCCACATATGGAAGGGCACCGCGGCGATCTTGAAAGCAAGGCCCGCCATCACGAAGATGAGGCCAAACAGGGCGCCCGTGCTCAAATCCCCGGTCAGCCCTGCGCGCACGCCGCCAAAATCGGTCCCGCCGGTGAAGCCGTAGAGGAGGCTCATCCCATAAAGCAAAATGCCCGATGCGAGCGCGCCGAGCACAAAATACTTGAGCCCTGCTTCCGCCGATCGTGTATCAGCGCGCAAAATCGAGGCGAGCACATAGGCTGACAGGCTGTTCAGCTCGAGCCCCAGATACAGCGCCATGAAATCATTGGCCGAAACCATCAGGCTCATACCGAGCGCCGCGAACAGCACCAGCACGGAGTACTCTGCACGCATCCCGCGTTCGGCCCCTGCGGCCTCTGAGTTGAAGAAACCGGGCGCCACCAACAGGCAGCCAATCGCGGCGAGATAGATCAGCGCTTTCGAAAACAGCGCAAAACTGTCAACCTTGAGCAATCCCCCAAAAGCGAGGGTTCCCGGACCGGTCGCGCCGCTGTGAAGGCCCGGAACCAGCACCAGCCCCGCCGCGAGGAACGCGAGCACCGCAACCAAGCTGATCGCGCGCGCGGCCTTGTCGCCCGCCCATGCCGTCCACAGCAGCAGGACGAGCCCGGCTCCAGTAAGGATCATCTCAGGCGTGATCAGCGTGAAGGAGTTCGCAAAGTCCATCAGTGCTCTCCCCCCTTTGAGTGGCTTTCATAGGGGACAGCATTGGCGGGCTCCTCAAGTGGGGTACCAACCGCCAGCTGGCTGTCGCTTGGCGGCGCGCTCGCGGCCAGCCTTGCATCAAGGGCCGCAATATCAGCGCGCATCGGTGCCAGAAAGCTCTCCGGGTAGACCCCCATCCACATCACCACCGCAGCAATCGGCGCCATCATCGCCCATTCGCGAGCCGTGATATCGCCCATGGCCTGCGCGTCTGCGTTTTTCTCAGGCCCGAATGCCACCCGGCGATAGAGGTAGAGCATATAGGCCGCGCCAAGAATGATACCGGTCGTGCAGATCAGAGCCACTGTGGTCGACACCTGGTA